>NZ_JABXEP010000111.1:0-28038 GCF_013372605.1 Myxococcus sp. AM009 | reverse complement strand
CCGCCGCGCCGGCCGACCTCGCCCCGGCGGCGCCTTCCGCGCTGGCACGCATGCCGCTCATCGTGGAGCCCAAGGCCCCGCCCAAGCCCACCGTCAAGAAGAGCCAGGACCAGTTCGAGTTCGTCGGGGACCGCAAGAGCTTCTCGCTGCCTCCGCTCGACGTGCTCGAGTGCGACAAGACGGAGCGCTCCGCGCTGGACAAGGACGTGTACCTGTCCACGGCGGAGAAGCTGCGCGCGAAGCTGGCGGACTTCGGCATCGTCGGCGAGGTGGTGGAGATTCGCCCCGGCCCCGTCGTCACCATGTACGAGTTCCTCCCGGGCCCCGGCATCAAGGTGAGCAAGATTGCCGCGCTCGCGGACGACCTCGCCATGGCCATGGAGGCCATGCGCGTGCGCATCGTCGCGCCCATCCCCGGCAAGGGCGTGGTGGGCATCGAGGTGCCGAACAGGGACCGCGAAACCGTCTACCTCAAGGAGATTGCCGAGCAGGACGCCTTCAACAAGGGCGCCAGCAAGCTGACCATGTGCGTGGGCAAGGACATCGAGGGCATGCCGTACGTCCTCGACCTGGCCAAGGCGCCCCACCTGCTCATCGCCGGTACCACCGGCTCCGGCAAGTCGGTGGCGGTGAACTCCATGATCATGAGCATCCTCCTCAAGGCCACGCCCGAGGAGGTCCGCTTCATCATGGTGGACCCGAAGATGCTGGAGCTCTCCGTCTACGAGGGCATCCCCCACCTGCTGCTGCCGGTGGTGACGGACCCGAAGAAGGCGGCGCTCGCGCTGCGCTGGGCCGTGGAGGAGATGGAGCGCCGCTACCAGATGCTGTCCGAGGCGGGCGTGCGCAACATCGCCGGCTTCAACAAGCTGGTGGAGAGCACCGCGGTGGAGGCGAAGCCGGCCGCCGAGTCCACGCCGAAGAAGAAGGCGAAGCCGAAGAACGTGCTCGTGCTCGACGGAGAGAGCCCCAAGTCCTCCATGCCCGCGGGCGGCGAGAGCCTGGGCGTCGCCGCGCCCCGGGACGACGATGACGACGGGTTCGAGGCGCAGGCGTCCGAGGAAGAGGCCGAGGCCCCGGAGCTGGAGGCCGAGCCCGAGGACACCGAGGCGCTGGAGGCTGGCGAGTCCACCGAGCCGGAGAAGAAGCAGCTCAAGAAGCTGCCCTACATCGTGGTCATCATCGACGAGCTCGCCGACCTGATGATGGTGGCCAGCCGCGAGGTGGAGACGTACGTCGCCCGCCTGGCGCAGATGGCCCGCGCCTCCGGCATCCACCTGATGGTCGCCACGCAGCGCCCGTCCACGGACGTCGTCACCGGTATCATCAAGGCCAACTTCCCCACGCGCGTCAGCTTCATGCTGCGCTCGAAGCCGGACTCGATGACGATTCTGGGCACGGTGGGCGCCGAGTCCCTGCTGGGCATGGGCGACATGCTCATCATGCCGCCCACCAGCGCGCACCTGCAGCGCGTGCACGGCGCCTTCGTTTCAGAGAACGAAATCAAGAAGGCGGTGGACCACCTCAAGGCCCAGGGCAAGCCCGTCTACGACGACTCCATCCTCAAGCCGCGCGACGAGGACGTGGAAGGTGGCGGCGAGGAGGACGAGCTGTCCGACGAGCTGTACGACCAGGCGCTCGCGACGGTCAGCGAGATGCGCGCCGTGTCCATCTCCATGCTCCAGCGCAAGATGCGCATCGGCTACAACCGCGCGGCCCGCATGATTGAGCGGATGGAGCGCGACGGCGTGGTGGGCGCGGCGGATGGCGCCAAGCCCAGAGAGGTGCTCATCCGAGGCCTGGGCGACATGCCCGGCGCCGGGGCCATGTAAGGCCCACGTGGCCGCCGGCTCCCGGAGGGGATGAGAGGCGGTGGCCCTGGCGGTTCCACTTCACAAAGGGCGTCCTGGCTCGGCCCGGACGCCCTCGCTGTTTTCCACCAGGGCGTGCCCATGATTGTCGCCATCTCCCGCTTCCGGCCGGCCCCCGAGGAGGCGGACCGCCTGGTCGCCCGCTTCCAGGCGCGGACGCGGGCGGTGGACGGCTACCCAGGCTTCCTGGGGCTGGAGGTACTGCGCTCCTTCGAGCGACCGCCGGAGCTGATGCTGGTGACGCGCTGGCGGGACAAGGCCTCCATGCGGGCCTACTTCCAGTCCGAGGACTTCCAGCGGGCGCGGGAGGCGAGCGCCCAGCAGGAGGACGCCACCTTCGCCCTCTACGAGGTGGTGGGCACATGAAACGCGATGCCGGTTCCCAAGCGGCCCGGTGTCGTCTATGGGCGGAACCCCATGGCTGAACGCATTGCCCTTTTCGCCACCGCCGCCCGCGGCACCGAAGACCTCCTGGCCGACGAGCTGAAGGAGCTCGGCGCCCGCCGCATCCGCCAGGACCGCGGCGGCGTCCGCTTCATGGCCACGCTCGACGAGGCGCTCATGGTGGCGCTCTGGTCCCGCATCGCCATGCGCGTGCTCTATCCGCTGGGCACCTTCGAGGCCCGGGGCGCGGAAGGCCTGTACGAAGCCGCCGCCAGCATCCCTTGGGAGGAGCACCTCACTCCCGACCACACCTTCGCGGTGGATGCCACGCTGAAGGACAGCGAGCACAGCCACTCCGGCTTCGTGGCCCTCAAGGTGAAGGACGCCATCGTCGACCGGATGCGCGACACGAAAGGCGCCCGGCCGGACGTGAATACGCGCGACCCGGACATCCGCGTGGTGGCGCACCTCGCCCGCGAGACGCTGTCCCTGTCCCTGGACCTGTGCGGTGAGCCGCTGCACCGCCGGGGCTACCGCGTGCGCCCCACGCCCGCCCCGCTGAAGGAGACGCTGGCCGCGGCGGTGCTGCGCGCGGCGAACTACACCGGGACGGAGGGCCTGGTGGACCCGATGTGCGGCTCCGGCACGCTCATCATCGAGGCAGGGCTCATCGCCCGCCGGCGCGCGCCCGGGCTCAACCGGGACTTCGCGGTAGAGCGCTGGCCGGAGCTGGGCGCCCGGGCCCGCGAGCTGCTCGCGGACATGCGCGCGGATGCCCGCCGCAACGAGCGGAAGGTGGAAGTGCCGCTGCTCGGCTTCGACAAGGACCCGGAGGCGCTGGAGGCCGCCAGTCGCAACGTGCGTGCCGCTCGCCTGACGGAGGAAATCCAATTGGCCGAAGGTGACGCGACCCGGCTTCCGCCGCTGCCGGAGACAGGCGGCTTGCTCGTCACCAACCCGCCCTACGGCGACCGGCTCGGCACGGGCGGCCAGAAGGGCATGAAGAGCTTCTACTTCAAGCTCGGGGAGTCGCTGCGCGTGCCGGGCTGGCGCGTCTGGGTCATCTGCGGCAACCCCGGCTTCGAGAGCGCCTTCCACGCGCGCCCCTCCGCGAAGCGGGACCTCTGGAACGGCCCCATCGCCTGCTCGCTGCTGGGCTACCGTCCGCCAGACGGGGGCAGCGCGCGGGGGGACATCGGGGATGGCTCAGAAGCGCCGCTCGGTGCGCCGCGCCAGCCGGAGGATGTTGCCCCGGTGCGTCCACAGCATGAGGGCGAAGAGGAGGGCTGAGAGGCCCGCGTACTCCACGGCCCGCGCGGTGAGCGCCGCAGTGCCCACCGCCGTGGCCCCCGCCGCCAGCGAGCCCAGCGAGCTCACGCGCGACACGGCGAAGACGGTGACGTACACCAGCGCGGCCGCCAGCGCCGCCTGGGGCACCAGCACCAGCAACACGCCCAATGCGGTGGCCACGCCCTTGCCGCCCTGGAGCTTCAGCCACACCGGGTAGATGTGGCCCAGCACCGCGGCCAGCCCCACCGCCACGTGTACGGTGGGCGCATCCGGCAGCAGGCGCACCGCGAGGACCACGGGCAGCGCGCCCTTGACGGCATCCAGCAGCAACACCACCGCGCCCAGCTTCTTGCCCGCCACGCGCGTGACGTTGGTGGCGCCGATGTTCCCACTGCCACCCGTGCGCACGTCCACGCCGCGCAGCCACCGCGTCAGCAACACACCGAAGGGAATGGAGCCGGCGAGATAGCCCAGCAGGACGAGCGCGGAGGTCACGAAGCGGAAGGCTACAGCAGCAGGTGGGGGAAGCGCGTCTTCACCACCACATAGGCGTAATTGACCAGGATGATGATGGGCGCCAGGACGCCCAGGACGCTCCACTCACGGGGGGAGAGCTCCACCTGGGGGATGGGCATCGCGAACACCAGGTGCAACACCATGACCACCGCCGCCAGGGCGAACAGGATGGCCGCCACCGTTCCCAGGGGGTTGGCCTCCCAGGCGCCGGCGAAGTTGAGGTGCGATACCCGGTCGGCCACGCGCGTCAGACCGCAGCCGAGGCAGGGCCACCCTGTCTGCTCCCTGAGCACACAGCCCCAGAAGGGGATGATGCGGGCCACCGGGATGTAGCGCGCCACGAGCAGCCCCACCACGCCGGCGAGGCCCATGGCGTCCACGGTGCTGAAACGGCGGTTGCGGGGAGGGATGACGACCTTCAAGCGCACCTCGTCAGCGTGTGCGGGTGGATGGACTTTAGTACGGGGGTCGCCTTGCCGGAGCAAAGACTTTTGGCTAAGCGGACGGGGTATGAACACGCTCCGCACGTCCCTGATGCTGCTGGTTGCCGTTCCCCTGGTTGCCCTCGCGGGTGACAAGTCCTCCGCCAAGGCCGGCAAGGCCGCCGAGGCCGACTGCCACCACCCTCCCGCCCCGCAGGCGAAGACGGAACCCAAGGCCGAGGCCGCCGCGCCCGCGAACAATGGCTGGAAGCTCACCCGCGGCGAGCCGCTCAAGGGCGCCAAGGCGGTGAAGCTCGCGGACGTGCTGGCCAGGCCCCAGGCCCACGACGGCAAGACGGTGCTGCTCGAGGGCCAGGTGCGCAAGGCGTGTGAGCGCAAGGGCTGCTGGATGGAGCTGGCGGCGACCGGCCAGGACAAGGGCCCCGGCGTGCGCGTGACGTTCAAGGACTACGGCTTCTTCGTCCCCCTGGACTCCGCGGGCTCGCAGGCGCGCGTGGAAGGCGTGCTGAAGGTGGCCGAGCTGACCGACAGCCGCGCCCAGCACTACGAGTCGGAGGGCGCCATCGTCCCCCGCGGCGCCGATGGCAAGCCGCGCGAGGTGCAGCTGGTGGCCACGGGCGTCGAGCTGCGCCGCTGAGACGACATGGCACGAAGCTTCAGCATGCGCGGCGTGCAGGGCGCGGCGGACCGCGCCGTGCAGCACGCCCGCGCATGGATGTTGGAGACAGAGCCGGGCTCGCGCGTGCATGACGTGCAGTTGGACCCGCGCTTCCAGCACCGGGGGGTGGACCTGCTCTGGGAGCTCCCCTCGGGAGAGGTGCGCGGCATCGAGGTGAAGGGCGACCGCAACGCCACCCGCCGCCGCTACTTCTTCGAGCTGGTGTCCAACCTGGAGAAGGACACCCCGGGATGCTTCCTCTACAGCGGCGCGGACCTGCTGGTGTACGTCTTCCTCTCGCAGGGAGAGCTGCACGTCGTGCCCATGAAGGCGGCGCGTGAGTGGTTCCTCCCCCGAGCGAAGGAGTACCCGCTCAAGCACGCCTTCACGCAGACGGGCGCCATCCGCTACACCACCGTGGGCGCCGTGGTCCCCGTGCGGGACGTGGCGGAAGGTGTCCCCGGCGTGCTTCGCGTTCCGCTGAAGCGCAGGGGCGGCGCGAAGGACGTGCCGGAAGAGGTGCCGCCTGCCTCCGAATCTCCTCAGGGGCAGGAAACAACCGGTTAGGACAGAGGGGCGCAGGCGCGGCTCCCTGGCGCCCGCTGTCCTCGGTGGAGCCGCTGACGGGCGCCTGCGCCCACGCGTCGTGACAGGAGGCCACGCAGGCCCGCTGTCACGCGTGTGACTCAGCGACCGTGACGGTGACGGCGGTGGCCGGGGTGAATCTTGTCGTGGGCCGCCTCCAGGCGCTCGGAGATGCCCATCAGCTCCAGCAGCGACTCGCGGTCGTTCTGCGCCTTGTAGACGTGCTCCAGGCGGGGAACGAGGTCCAGCGCGAGGTGCAAATCGCCGCCCTGCTCCGCCGCTGCCAGCAGCGTGCGAGCCGCCGCCGCCGCCTGACCGTGCGCCTTGATGTGGATGAGGCCGTCCACCGCCAGCAGGCGGGCGATGGGCGAGCGCTCGGTGTCCTCGGTGAGCTTCACCATGTCCTCGGTGGCGGGCGCCAGCTCGCCCTTCGCCGCGCGGACGATGGCGCGCGAGATTCCACGGCGGTCCGGCAGGAGGAACTCCTCCAGGTCCGCGAAGGACTCCGCGTGGCCCACGTGGCCCGACGACGCCAGCGCCTCGGCGAGGCTGTCGAAGATTTCGGCCTGCTTCTCCGTGAAGGGTGCCAGCGCCTCGCGCATGAAGCGCTCCTGCGGCGCACCCTTCTCGTCGAGCGGCATCTTCGCGCGCACGGCGCTCATCTTCTCAAAGGCGGCGTCCACCGCCGCGTCCTGCCGCCCATCCAGCAGGAACGCCAACTGCTGCATCAGGTTCGCCAGCGTGTCGGCCATCTCCATGGGCGACACGCGGTCCGGCAGCCAGCGGCTCCACAACTCCACCGCCGCCGCCACCGCGAAGTCCTTGAAGGGCCCGGTGCCCTTCCACTTCGGCTGCCACTGCTGGGCAATGCCAATCGGGAAGGTCGACTCCGCCAGCTTGCGGAAGTCGTCCTCGCCCACGGCAATGCCGTAGTGGCCGAGCGTCCCGAGCAGGGCCTCCGTCGAGTACTCCTTCAGGCCCTTCTGCTGCCACGACTTGTCCACTCGCTGCGTGCTCACCTGGATCTCCGCTGCCCTGGACGCCGGCCATCGGCGCACCAAGCGGCCTTCTAGCGGAAGCCGGGGCGGACGTGCACCACCACGTGCATGTCCACGTCAGGCCGCGGACGCCGGGGGCGCTGTCCTTGGCACGGTGGGCCACAGGACAGGGTTGCGCCGGCCGTCCTCCACCCGCCGGGCCAGGTACGGCTCGCAGCCCCGGCCGTCGAAGGCCCGCTTCCACGCCGCGAAGTTGCCGCCGGCCTTCCAGGCATCCATGGCCGCCAGCCCCGCCTCCGGTCCGCACTGGGCCAGCATGTACTCCACCCAGGCCCAGCGCGCGGACGTCGGGCGCACCTCGGCGCGTCCCCGCAGGCCCTTGCGCAGGCGCTCCAGCCGCCCCTCCACTTCGCGAATGCCCGTGAAGGGAGCGCCGTCCATGGGGGTGTTGCGCTTGGCCACGAAGGGCGCCACGCCCAGCGCCACCGGGAGGATGCGCGACAGCTCGCTGGTGAAGCGGATGAGCTCGTCGATGTCCGCGTCCTCTTCGGTCGGCAGACCCACGACGTTGTACACCTTGAGCTGCTTCATCCCCGCCGTGCGAGCGAAGGTCGCGGCCCGGACAATCTGCTCCTCCGAGTGCTTCCGGTCCACCATGTCCCGCAGGCGCTGTGACGGTCCGTCCGCCGCGACCGTGAGGTTGGTGGCCCCACCCCGGCGGAGCTGATCCACCAACTCCTGCGTCAGCCGGTCCGCGCGCAGGGAGGACACCCCCACCTCACGGCCGGACTCCACGAGGGTCCGGAGCAGCTCGACGATGCGCGGATGGTCCGTCACCGCCGCGCCCACCAGCCCTACCCGGCGGACATGCTCCGGAATCAGGGAGAGGATCCGCTCCGGCGGCACCGTGCGCATGCCCCCATTCGTGGTGCGCCGCATGACGCAGTAATGGCAGCCCCGGGAGCACCCCCGCTCCGGCTCGATGAGGAACATCGAGCGCAGCTCGGTGTGCGGGGTCACGATTTGCGACCGGGCAGGGAGACGGGCGTCGGTGGCCTTGGCCACATGGTATCGGGCTCCGCCTCGCCCGGGCACGCGGAAGCCCGGGATACGCGCCAGATGCGCCAGGAGAGCCTCGCGCTCCATGGTCGCCGCAGACTCCACCAGCAGGTGGATCAAATCCTCCGCCTCGCCCTGGACCAGCACGTCCACGAAGGGCTCCAGTGGATCCGGGTTGGAGAACGTCAACGGCCCGCCGCCCACCACGAGCGGATAGCGGCCCTCCTGGCGCTCCTCCGCCAGGAGCGGGATGCCCGTCAGCTCCAACATGGAGAAGAGTCCCGTCAGCTCCAGCTCATAAGCCACGGAGAAGGCCAGCATGTCGAAGTTGGCGACAGGGGCCTGGGACTCCCAGGTGAAGAGGGGCGTCCGCGTGCGCTTGAAGGCATCCACGTCATCCGGGAGGAAGACGCGCTCGGCCGTCGCTCCGGAGTGCTCGTGGATTTCACGGTAGATGGCCTGGTAGCCGAGCGAGCTCATGCCCACGTGGTAGGGGCTGGGGTAGCAGAGCGCCACCCGGTAGGGCGCCGCCTTGTGCAGCGTGCCCTGTTCGTCCGCAAGCAAGCCGCGGACGCGCTCGATGAGTGAGTAACGGCCCTCCATGTGCCTCCAGTACAGGTCCCGCCTTTTAAACACCACGGCCCCGGTCAGCCACTCCCATGTGGGGAGAGACCGCCGGGGCCGAGGTGCGCCACCCAGGTGGGGTGGCGCGGTTCAGCAGACGACTTGTTCCACTACTTGAACGACGGGACCTGGTTCGTCGGCACGCAGCAGCCTTCCAGGTCGGGCTGCGCGAAGATGCCGCAGTAGACGCCCATGACGCACGTCGCGTTGAAGTCCGGGTTCAGACCCGAGCCCGGACCGCAGTTCGTCTCCGCCGTGCCAACCTCGGGGTCACAACCGACCGCGGGCCAGAGGGCGTTGACGACGTACTTCGAAGTGCAGCCGTTGTTCGTGTAGGTCAGCTCGCCCGTCAGTTGGGTGCCCGGAGCCGAAGGCGCCGAGTACACGCGGACATTGGCGTACTGGTACACGATCTCGTTCCCCGAGGAGGCCACCCTGACGCGAGCCGCCGGGAAGCTGGGCGCGCCGCAGAAGTCCTCTGCGTCGCGGTCCGTGGCCAGGTCGCCCAGCGCGGTCTGCTCGCTCTGGTCCGTGCTTTCGTCCGCGGGGCCGCGGCTCGCCAGACCCTGAGGACGGAGCGCGAGCTTCGCGGTGCCGTTCTGCAGGTCGATGTAGCGGTAGACACCCAGCATCTCCGCGGGGGGAGCGGCAGTGTCGCACGCATCTCCAGCGGCATCCCGGCCCGCCTCCACCTGGTCGTACTTCACGGCCCAGTGAGGAGACTCCTGCACGAAGCAGCCGGGGTCAGGCTGCTCGACATTGCAGCCCGCCAGCAGGCTTCCCGTGCCCAGGAGAACCAACGCAGTGTTCACGATGTTCTTGGTCATGTGACTGTTGTTCCGATTCCGTGATGGGGCCTGGGATTAGAACGTGTACCGGATGCCAAAGCGGACCTGACGGGGCGCCTGGTACGAGGTCGGGTTCTTGAAGTTCGGGTTGGTGTCGCCGTCCACGCTGCCGAACGGCTCGTCACGCGGCGCCTCGTCCTGGAACTCCACGCGGCCCGGGAGGTTCTCCAGGTCGGCGGGCGTTCCGCCCGGGATGGGCTTGATGTCGCGCAGGGTGTACGTCTGGTCAACCGTGCTCACGCCCTGGAAGTTGAAGAGGTTGAACACGTCCAGGGTGAACGACACCACGCTGTCCTTGCTGACGCGGTAGTTCACGCCAATGTTGGAGTCGATGGTGTTGATCCACGGCGTACGGCCGCCGGCGCCACGGGGGAGGACGAAGGACTCGTCCGCGCCGTAGGCCCAGTGGTGACCCCAGTAGTTGATCGGCGTACCAGAGTTACCGCGGTAGGAGACACCCACGCTCGCCGACAGGGCGTTCGAGATGTTGAACTCCTTCGCACCGAAGATCTTGATCTGGTGCGTGCGGTCGAACGGCAGCAGACCCGTGCGGTTCTCCAGGAGCTCGATGAGGTCGAAGTCCGAGAGGATGTTCGGGTCGAGCTGGCCCGTCTCAGGACGGAACAGACCGGGGTAGTTACCGTACAGGCGCGACCAGGTGTAGTTGGCCTGGGCGAGCCAGCCGTCGGAGAACGTGCGGTTCAGGTAGACGGTGACGTTGTCGTAGTTACGAACCGGCGTCGGGAACTCACCGGCGAAGCCGCTGCCGGGGTTACCGAGGAAGTACGTGTTGCCGTCGTCGCGGCTCATGTCCTCGATGACCGAGTTCATGTCCTTGTGCGTGTAGCTCGCACCCAGGCGGGTGTTCGCCAGCACTTCGTACTCGCCGCCGACCACGATTTCATCGGACGACTGGGCCTTCAGGTCCGGGTCAACCGGCGTACCGCCCGCGGTGCCGCCCGTGTAGAAGCGGTTCACGTTGCGGCTGCTCTCCGGGATGGCGAGCAGGTTCGCGTCGGTGCGGCACGTGGCCTGCTGGCTCTCGAAGGAGGACGGGTCGCACGAGGTGGCCGTGCCCTGGCCCGGCTCCGCGAGCGAGCGGCGCGCGGAGATGCGGTTTTCACCCGGGAACGCGCGGTCCATCAGGTTGAGCGGAACCTGCTCGTAGTAACGCGCGTAGTTCACGAACAACTTCGCGCGACCGTTGGCGAACGGGTCGATGATGGCGCCGAGGCGCGGCGACCACTGGTTGCCGAGCAGCAGCGAGAGGTCGCCGGTGCCGCCGTAGAGCGCCTGCACGTCGTAGCGGACGCCCAGGTTCAGGGTCACCCGGTTCGCGATGGACCAGGAGTCCTGGAGGAAACCACCGACCGTGGTGCTGGTCGTCTTGGCCACCTGGGTCAGCTGCGTCACCGCCGAGTCAGGACCCGTCTGGTAGCCGTAACGACGGGCATCCGTCATGGCCGGACCCTGACCCGCCGCCCAGGCACCGCTCTCCTGCCAGTACACGCCACCGCCGTACGCCTTCACCTGGTCGAACGACAGCATCTCGACGTCGACGCCGGCCTTGAGCACGTGGGTGCCCAGCGCGTTCAGCAGGTAGGTGGCCTTCGCGTTGGCCTGGTAGCGATCCAGCGTCTGGTCGCTCATGAAGGCAGGGCCGCCCACCGCGTAGCCCGTCACCGGGCAGCGGATGCGCTGCTCTTCCGGCGTGCTGCCGCAGGCACCCTCCTGCCCGGCGGGCAGGGACTCGAACAGGGTCAGCGGGCGCGGGTTGATGTAGACCATCCGCGAGTAGCCGGCCAGACCCGTGGTGTCGCCCAGGTTGCTGCCGTCACCCGGCAGGGTGGACGCGGTCTGGTGGAACCAGCCGAGGTTGGCGTCGACGAGGACCTTCTTGTCCGCGAACGCGCCGGCGTACTTCAAGGCCAGCGACGTGGTGTTCGCGCTCGTCTCCGTGAGACCGAAGTCACCCGGACGGGACGCGAGCACACCCGGCAGACCACCCGAGCGGGGGTCGACGGACAGCTTGCCCAGACCACCCGTCGAAGACGGGGTGCCGTTCAGGGCGAACGACACGTTGTGGTCCTGGTTGATGAGGTACGTCAACTTACCCATGTACTGAATGGTACGGGAGTCGGCGTAGTAGTTCGTCGCGGAGCCGGGGATGGCATCCGCGAGCGTGAAGCCGTTCTCGTCCGTGAGGGTGTTGCCGTCACCATCGACGCGCAGCGCGTTGAGCGTGCGGGTGTGCTGGTAGCGGGTGAACGACGGCGCGAAGCCGGCGAAGAACCACAGCTTGTCCTTGAGGATCGGACCACCGAGGGTGGCGCCGAAGTCGCCCAGGTTCTGCAGCTGGTTCAGGCCGGTGATGACCGTGCCCTCTTCACGAACCTGCTTGCGGGTGCCCTCGAAGGTGCCCGGCGTCCAGTTCGCGAACACGGAGCCGTGGAACTCGTTGGAGCCCGACCGGGTGACCGCGTTGATGACGCCGCCGGTGGACCGGCCGAACTCCGGCATGTAACCGCCGGTGATGATGTTCACGTCCTGCACGAACTCGATGCTCAACGGGCTGGCGTTCACGCCGAAGGCCGGGTCGTTCGTGGACAGACCGTCCACCACGTAGCCGTTCTCAGGCGAGGTCGAGCCGTTGATGGACACACCGTAGTTGTCGTTCTGGGCGCCAGGCGCGAGCTCGGCCAGGGACTCGAAGGAGCGGGTCGCGCCGCCCTTGCCACCCGGACGCGCAACGGCGATGCGCTTGATGAACTCCTGGTCGACGTTCACGCCCATCGTCGTGGAACCCACGTCGATGGTCGGGGGCGCGCCGACGATCTCCACGACCTCACCGAGCGCCTCAGGAAGGAGCTCGACGTTGACGCGGATGGTGCGGTTCAGGCGCAACTGGATGGCTGAACGAGCGTACGGCTTGAACTGCTCCTTCTCGAACCGCAGGGTATAGTCGCCGGGGGGCAACTGGGGAATGCGGTAGTTACCCTGCGCGTCGGTGACAACCGTCTGCTCGCCCTGAAGGTTGGGCGAAGTAGCGGTCACAACGACGTCAGCGGCAGCCTGCCGACTTTGAGCGTCGATCACAGTACCGATGATCACGCTCGACTGGGCGAAAGCCGCGGATCCGTACAGCAGACCTGCGGCGACAACAACTCCGGTTTCCCGGAGCACTCGGTTCAAGTGCATACCAGACCCCTCCAAGGTGGGCTGCAAGTGAAAATGACCCGGGAAAATATCCGAGGTCGAGCAGTTGTCAATAGACCGTTGCTTTTTGGTAACCAGTGGGGCAATTGCCCGATCACGCCACGACCATCGACCTTGCTTGCTTGAACCCGGAACGCGTTTCTGTATGGTAGCGCGCCCTTTCATCTGGGCGGGGCGTCGTCGATGGGTGTCCACTGGTGAAGAGGAGTCTAGTGCATGTTCGATTCAGTCCTTGACCGTGGTCAGGGGCCCAAGTCGCGGTTCGGCGTCGGGGCTACTGTCTCGGTTATCCTCCATGTGGCGCTGTTCGGCCTCTCCATCTGGCTGTCGACTCGGCCGCCGGTCGAGGAGGAGAAGGAGATTGAGGTCACGCTGAAGGCGACCATGGCACCGCCTCCGCCTCCTCCGCCTCCTCCGCCTCCTCCCGCATCTTCGACCAAGCCGAAGACGCAGCAGAAGAAGCCCAAGAAGCCGGACACCATCGTCCAGCCGAAGGAGATTCCGAAGGAGGTTCCCAAGGAAGTGGAGCCCTCCGAAGAGCCTCCCTCCGAAGAAGAGGCGAGCGAAGAAGTCGTCGAGGGCGGCGTGGAAGGTGGCGTGGTCGGCGGCGTCGTCGGTGGCGTGGTCGGTGGTGTGATTGGCGGCGTGGTCGGCGGCCAGTTGGGCGGGACGGGAACCGACGTCCTTCCGTTCGGCGCGGGCATGACGCGTCCGGAGAAACTGTCCGGTCCTCAGCCCGAGTACTCTCGTGAGGCGCTCGAGGCTCGCGTCCAGGGAACGATGATCGTGAAGTGCATCGTCACCGTGGAAGGTCGAGTGGAGAACTGCCGGATCATCAAGCCCCTGCCCCACATGGACCGGGCCGTCCTGGACGCGCTGGCGTCGTCGCGCTACAAGCCGGTCACGTTCCAGGGCCGCCCTGTGCAGGTGGACTACACCTTCACCCTGAACTTCAAGCTGCCGCGCTGAGTCCGGGCGCGTCGTTTAGAGCTAGAGCGGTATCGCCGACTACCCCGCGCTCGTGAGGAGGAGCGCTCAACCCAACCATGCAATTCACTCTCGCAGAAATCTGGGCGCATACGGGCCTCTTCGCCCGTTCGGTCATCTTCACCCTGGGCATCATGTCCATCGCCTCGCTGGTCGTGATGGCGGAGCGCATGATCGTCTTCCGCAAGACGCGGGCTGACAGCCGCAACTTCGCCGCGAAGATGGGTGCCATCCTGGCCAAGGGCGACCTGAACACGGCCGCCAACACCAACCTGGGCAAGGACGTGGGCCACCTGGGCCGGGTCATCAACTCCGGACTGACGGCGTACCGGATCAGCCCGAACAACAAGGACGTGGCGGTGGAGTCGGTGGCGCGCGCGCTGGAGCGTCAGGCGCAGCGTGAGGTCCAGAGCATGAAGCGCGGTCTGGGCCTGCTGGCCACGGTCGGCTCCACGGCGCCGTTCGTCGGTCTGCTCGGCACCACGATGGGTATCGTCAACGCCTTCCAGCTGATGGCGCAGGCGGGCTCCGGCGGTCTCGGCACCATCTCTGCCGGTATCGCCGAGGCACTCATCACGACGGCCTTCGGTCTGCTCGTGGCCATCCCCGCGGTGATGGCGTACAACTTCCTGCAGGGCTGGGTGGACGCGCGCTCGGTGGACATCTCCGAGTCGTCCAACGAGTTCCTGGACGTGGTTGCCCGCCACCTGGGTGGTGGCGCGCAGTCCTCGCACGCCGCCTGAGACGTCCCGGGCGAGCCGGGGACGACCCGATGCCCTTCACGGTGACTCTGTCTCCAGCTCTTCTTCGGGGAGCTGGAGGCCCACCGTGAAGGCGGGCACCTCCTTACCAGGAAACAGGTAAAGACATGGGAATGTCAGCAGGCCCCAAGGGGGGCGTCAAGAGCGACATCAACGTCACGCCGCTGGTCGACGTGGTGCTGGTGCTCCTCATCATCTTCATGGTCGTCACCCCGATGCTCCAACGTGGCAAGTCCGTGGAGCTCCCGAAGGCCACCGAGATCGAGAAGGAAGGAAAAGGGAAGGAAGCCGACCCGCTCATCCTCTCCATCACCCCGGACAAGAAGGTGTTCGTGGAGAATGACCAGGTGGATGAGAAGGGGCTCCAGGAGAAGCTCACCGAGGAGATGTTGAAGGATCCAGGCAAGAAGATCCTGCTCAAGGGCGACAACGCGCTCAGCGTCGGTGACGTGCGCAAGGTGCTGGACGTGGCCCGCAAGTCCAAGGCCAAGCAGATCTCCCTGGGCGTCGAGGAGAAGAAGTAATGGCCGGCCGCAAGCAACGACAGTGGGTCAAGCCCCAGGCGCAGCCGAACTCGGAGATCAACGTCACGCCGTTGGTCGACGTGGTGCTGGTGCTCCTCATCATCTTCATGGTCGTCACGCCGCTCCTCGAGAAGGACATCGTGGTGCGCGTGCCGGACACCGAGGTCGAACAGGAGCCGACGCCTCCCGACCCGGACGACCAGCAGTTGGTGGTCCAGCTCGACAAGGACGGTGGCTACTCCATCAACACGGAGAAGATTGCCCCCGCCGACTACGTGACGCGGCTCAAGCGCATGCTGGCGGCCAAGAAGGCGGACGACAAGGTCGTCTTCTTCATGGCGGATGACGCCACCAACTACGGGCGGCTCATCACCGCGCTGGACGGCGCGAAGGCCGCTGGCGCGAAGGTGTTGGGCATGGCCACGGAGCTGCCGCAGAACGCCATCATCCAGGGCACCTCGGTCGATACGCCGACCCCGCCCCCCGCACCCACGCCCTGAGACTCCTCTTCCGAAGCCTACGCTCCGGGTGGGTACGTGGTTCACATCGAGAAGCTCGTCGGCTAGAGTTCACTCCTCATGGCCGACGAGCTTCTCATTTTCGAGCAGACCATCGAAGCCCTGTTCCTGCGAGCGCTGCACGGGCGTCTGACGCCTGAGTGCAAGGCGCGCCTGCGGCAGGCAGGGCTTGATGTGGACCAGAAGCTCCGGCCGGCCTACGCCTTCGACGCGTGGATGACGTTCCTCCGCATCACCTCGGAGGAGCTCTTTCCCCAACTCCCGCTCGAGCAGGGCACCTGGAAGCTGGGCGAGTCCTATATCGAAGGCTTCCGCGAGACGATGCTGGGCCGCGCCGTGCTCTCATTGCTTCGCGTGCTGGGACCCCGCAGGACGCTGATGCGGGCTACGCAGAACTTCCGGGCTGGCAACAACTACACGGAATCCAAGCTGCGTGAGCTGGGGCCCACCCAGTTCGAACTCTGGATGAACGAGGTAGGCCCCTACCCTGCCTTTACCGCGGGCATCATCCACGCGGGGCTGCGGGTGGCCGGCGCGCAAGACATCGTCATCGAGATGTCCGGCTACGACGGCCACGCCTGCGTCTACCGAATCAACTGGAGCGAGGCTTCGGTCTCTTCCGGCGTGGCGGGCAGCGGAGACTCCAAGGCCGCCAGCAGGTCGGGGTCCATCAGCTCCCTGTAGATGAACTCCGCCAGCAAGCCCGTCACCATCCAGATGGGCAGGATGTAGAGCGAGGTCATCTGCCAGAGAATGGCGCCGGCATCCGCGTAGTACCAGATGCGGTACCCCGTGAGCCGCTCCAGCATGACGCCGGAGAAGCCCTCGAAGAGCAGGATGACCACTCCGTACACGGCGGCGCGCAAGCCCGTGTGCTGGTACAACATCCAGCGGTAGAGCGGCTCGATGAAGCAGAAGCACGCCACGCCGTAGATGACGAACATCCACAGCGAGCACTGCCCGTACGCCGTGGCGATGGGCGTGTCCCAGATGGCGTTGAGCCCCAACCGGTCATCCACGCGCCATTGGAAGCGGAAGAGCGCCTCCAGCAGCGGCACGTGCTGGGCAATCCGCACCAGGTTGTAGAAGAAGATTTCGGCGCTGAGCCCCACCATGCCGTAGAGGCAGAAGCGGAACACGCCGAACGCCACCTTCATCCGTTGGCCACGTTTGATGTCCGCCCTGCGGATGCGAACCTGCCGGCGCTGACGAACGACCCCCGATTCCACTGCAGCCTCTGCCCCCATTGCGTCCCCCAAGGTGGGTGAAACGCTACCGGACTCGTCAGGGCATGGCTAGTCCTGGCTTCACAAATACCACGAGACTGAAACTCCGCCTCCCGAGGCTGAGATGGGCATCCGCTGCCGTGGATTGGCGCGCGCGAGCCGATGCCCGGGGTGGGACTCGGTACGAGCATTGCTGAAGGACTCCGCGCGGCACGGCGAGAGGACGGGACATGCTGGCGAGGGTGCGGTCGGGGGCGTTGATGGGTATCGACGTGGTGGTGGTGGAGTGTGAGGTCGACATGGCGCTCGGCCTCCCCTACTTCAACGTCGTGGGGCAGGCGGAGGGAGCGGTCCGGGAATCGAAAGTCCGCGTCATCTCCGCGCTGAAGAACACGGGCTTCGAGCTTCCCCAGAAGCGAATCACCGTGAATCTGGCGCCCGCGGATTTAAAGAAGGAAGGCGCGGCGTTCGAGCTGCCCATCGCATTGGGCGTCCTGGCCGCCGCGAAGCTGATGGACGAAGCCCCCCTGGGACGGCTTCTCTTCGGGGGCGAGCTGTCCCTGGACGGCACGCTCCGCCCCATCAAAGGGGTGCTTCCGTTGGCGGTGGCGGCGCTCAACGGCGGCTTTGAAGGCGTCATGGTGCCCTGGGCCAACGCGGCCGAGGCGGCGCTCGTCGAAGGACTGCACGTCTTTCCCGTGAAGACCCTGCGGGAGGCGGTGGAGCACCTGACGGGGGTTTGCAGCATCACGCCCTATACGCGGCAGCGTGAGCCCAGGCTCCTGGCACCAACGGGACAAGCGCCTGACATGTCCGATGTGCGCGGACAGGCAGACCTGAAAATCGCCCTCGAAATCGCCGCGGCGGGGGGCCACAACGTCCTGATGTCCGGGCCACCGGGCTCGGGGAAGACGATGCTGGCGCGGCGCCTGCCCGGCATCTTGCCGGAGATGACGTTCACCGAGGCCATGGAGGTGACGAAGGTCTACTCGGTGCTGGGGTTGCTGGGCGAAGACCACGCCTTGATGCGCGAGCGCCCCTTCCGCGCGCCGCACCACACCCTCTCCGACGCGGGGCTGGTGGGAGGTGGCCTCTCGGCGAGGCCCGGCGAACTCTCGTTGGCGCACAATGGCGTGCTCTTCCTCGATGAGCTTCCGGAGTTCCGGAAGAACGTGCTGGAAGTGCTGCGCCAGCCCATGGAGGAAGGCGTCATCCACCTGGCACGCGCCAACCAGAACATCACCTATCCCTGCCGGGTGATGTTGGTGGCCGCGATGAACCCCTGCCCCTGCGGCTACTACAACGTCCCCAACCGCCCCTGCACGTGCGGCGAGCAGCGCGTCTTCGACTACATGACGCGCGTCAGCGGGCCCCTGTTGGACCGCATCGACATCAGCCTGCAGACGCGCCCGGTGGAGTATCACCACATGGCCCGCTCGACGGTCCAGGAGCCCTCGAGCCGCTATTACCGCGAGCGCGCCCAAGTCGCGCGCGAGCGTCAACGCGCCCGCTATCGCGATGAGCCGGGAATCCACTGCAACGCCCAGCTTCCCGCGCACCTGCTGCGCCGGTACTGCGACATGAGCGAACGGGCCGAGCACATGCTGCAGCAGGCGGTGCGGATGTTCGGCCTGTCCGCGCGAGCCCATGACCGCCTCATGAAGCTGGCGCTCACGCGGGCAGACCTCGAGGGACACGAGCGCATCGAGCAGTCCGACATGCAGCTCGCCATCAACTGCCGCATGCTGGACCGACGCGGGGCGATGCAAGGCAAGCTTCACGGCGCCCGCCCTGCCCCTCCGCCAGACGCCGCCGCCTGGCGGAACACCGGCCCCTCCGGCAGGGCCAGCCCGCTGGAGGACCTGGATGGCTGAGGACTGCCGCGCGCGGCAGTGCATCAGTGCGTCGCGGGCTCCGCGTGAGACGCCGTCGTCTGGAAGCGGGGCTCCGGGATGGACGGGGTCTCTCCGCCCACCGGCGAGGCGTGGGTGGACTGGAGCCGATCCAAGCGAGGCGAAGGGCCGGTGATGATGCGCGCCGACTTGCCAAACGTCAGGTACGAGTAGGCCCAGTTGAGCAGCACCGCCAGCCTGCTGCGGAAGCCGATGAGGAAGGTGATGTGGATGAACAGCCAGGCCATCCAGGCACCGAAGCCCGCCTGCTTGAAGCGACGGAAGGCGATGCCCACGGCGTGGCCACGGCCAATCACCGCGTAGGAGCCACGGTCCCAGTAGGAGAAGGGCTCCATCGGCTTGCCCTGCAACTGGCAGCGGATGTTGTGGGCGGCGTGCTTGCCTTCCTGCATGGCCGCGGGAGCAAGGCCTGGCACCGGCTTGCCCTCCGCATCATTGAGTGAGGCCAGGTCGCCAACGACGAAGACTTCATCGTGACCTGGCACGGTCAGCTCGGGCGTCACGAGCACGCGCCCGGCCCGGTCGAGTTCGACGCCCAGCGACCTGGCCACGGGCGATGCCGCCACGCCCGCGGCCCACAACACCGTCCGCGCGGGGATGAACTCCTTGCCAATGAAGACGCCTTGCTCGGTGATGTTGGTGACCCGAGCCCCCGTGCGAACCTCCACCCCCAGCTTCTCGAGCGTGCGGCAGGCCTTCTGTGACAGGTCATCCGGATAGACAGGCAGGACCCTGTCCACACCCTCGATGAGGATGATGCGCGCATCGCGCGGGTCGATGTTCCGGAAGTCCCCTGAAAGCGAATGCCGGCTGATTTCCGCCAACGAGCCCGCGAGCTCTACACCCGTGGGGCCCGCGCCGATGATGACGAAGTTGAGCAGCGAGCGACGAATCTCCGGGTCCGTCTCCCGCTCCGCCAGCTCGAAGGCCACCAGGATCCGCCGGCGAATCTCCACCGCGTCCTCAATGGACTTCAGGCCAGGGGCGAACTGAGCCCAGGCGTCATTGCCGAAGTAGGAGTGCGTGGCTCCCGTGGCGATGACGAGGTAGTCGTACCTCAGCTCTCCATCGGTGAGCAGCACCCGCTTGCCGGCGGTATCCACGCCCGTCACTTCCGCCAGCACCACCGCCACCTGGTGCTGCCCCAGCACCGCGCGGAGCGGCGCCGCAATCTCACTGGGACTCAGCGTCGCCGTGGCCACCTGATAGAGCAGGGGCTGGAACAGGTGATGATTCTGCCGGTCCACCATCGTGACACGCACGGGTGCCTTGTAGAGATGGCGGGCGGCATAGAGGCCGGCAAAACCACCGCCGAGGATGACCACATGGGGCACGTCTTCGCGCTTTGATTTCGGGCTCACGCAGGGAAGTTCATGCCTGCCCAGCTCATCTTCAACGCAAAGCACCATCCGCCATGCCGCCATGCGTGGGCTCCCATACTTGTTTCTCATGCGACTGCCGGAACGGCGCGCGCACACTCCACGCTACCGGACACACAGCCACGCACCTGGACACCTCGACGCTCATCTCTCAGGGGGGAGCGGGCGGCACAGGGGTTGCTTTCCTGTCTGTCCGCTGCGCTGGTGGCGCCATGACGGCGTCCCTGGACGCGGCATCCAACACAGCAAGGGCGGCGAGGGAGTGGCAGACGCGATGAGCAAGCTGGCGGAGAAGCTGAAGGCGGTGGCGGCGGCGGTGGCGAGCATCGAGAAGCAGTTCGGACGAGGCTCGGTGATGACGTTGGGCGGAGAGGCGCGCGAGCAGAAGGTGGCCGTCATCCCCTCCGGCTCGGTGGGAGTGGACCGCGCGCTGGGCGTGGGCGGCTACCCGAGGGGCCGTGTGGTGGAGGTCTTCGGGAACGAGTCCTCGGGCAAGACGACGCTCACCCTGCACGCGATTGCCCAGGTGCAGGCAGCGGGAGGCGTGGCGGCCTTCATCGACGCGGAGCACGCGCTGGACGTGTCCTATGCACGAAAGCTGGGCGTCCGAGTGGAGGAGTTGCTCGTGTCGCAGCCCGACACCGGCGAACAGGCGCTGGAAATCACGGAGCACCTGGTGCGCTCCGGCGCGGTGGACCTCATCGTCGTCGACTCCGTGGCGGCCCTGGTGCCACGGGCCGAAATCGAAGGGGAGATGGGAGACGCGCACATGGGCGTCCAGGCGAGGCTGATGAGTCAGGCGCTGCGCAAGTTGACGGGCGCGGTGAGCCGGTCGGGCACGTGCATCATCTTCATCAACCAGATTCGCATGAAGATTGGCGTGATGTTCGGCAATCCGGAAACCACCACCGGCGGCAATGCGCTGAAGTTCTACGCCTCCGTGCGCATGGAGATTCGCCGCACGGGCAACATCAAGGACGGAGACGCCGTGGTGGGCTCGAAGGCGCGAGTGAAGGTGGTGAAGAACAAGGTCGCCCCGCCCTTCCAGGAAGCCGAGTTCGACCTCATGTATGGCAGCGGCATCCACCGCGTGGGGGAAGTGCTCGACCTCGGAGTGGCCACGGGCCTCATCGAGAAGTCGGGCAGCCACTTCAGCCTGCGGGGAGAGCGCATCGGCCAGGGACGGGAGCGCGCCGCCGAGTGGCTGCGCGAACACCCCGACGTGCTGGAAGCGCTGGGCAAGGAGCTCACGGGGACCTCCGCCCTGCCTTCCCCGACTGCACCGGTGGAGGTCGCGGCCGCCTAGACGGAGGACGCCAACGCGTCCAGGGCGACAGGGACGGCGAGCTTGCGCTGACCGACACTCAGCACGAGCCCGCCGTCGGGCCCCTCCTCCAGGAGCAGCCCGAGCTGGTACTGCGCGTCGCGGGAGAGACGCGCCTGGGCCCGCCCCTGCTTCACGCGGCAGGACAGCACGCCGTCCGCGTCCAGATGCAGGCTGGCGACGTCCAGCGCCTCCGCAGTGCGATCACTCAGGCGCACGGACACCCGCTCGTTGGGAGTGACGTCCACGGTCCGGACCTCGTAGGCGGCGCCTTCCACCTGGATGAAGCACCAGTCGTTGCCAATGCGGAGCTGGTAGCGGCCCGCTTCGTCCAGCACGAGCGAGGCGTTGAAGAGTTCGATGATCTTGGGATGGAGGATGGGCTCGTCGTCGTGCCACCAGCGCATCCTGGCGTCGAGGCGGATGCCGCTGTCCTCACGGGTGTGCCAGCGCTTGCCGGGAGGCGGCTGTCCAGTGGGTGGTTGCATGACGTCTCTCATCTGCGCGTGGAGCGCGAAGGTTTCAAGCCCATGAAACGTGAGGCACTACCAGTTCCGGACAAGTTCCGTGTAGCCGCGGAAGGCCACGGCTCCCCAGAAGTTCACCAGCACGCCAAGCGCCACCGCGGCCAGCACCGCCCGACTCCGCAGGGACCAGCCACCCAATGCGAAGAGCAGGAGCAGGTAGGGCGTGTAGTCGAGGCTGAACCGGAAGCCGAACTGCATGTAACCGGTGTTCTGGTAGAAGAGCCCGGGCAGCGCGCACACCGCCACGGTGAGCCACACCGGCCAATGCAGGCGCGGGCGCGTCTTCGGTACCAACAGGAAGACGAGCAGCGGCAGCGTCAGCAGCAGCGTCAGCCCGTGCGGGTCATATCCCAGCTTCAACGGCGACAAGGACACCGAGGGCAGCTTGAAGAAGGCCGCCTCCAGGTTTCGTGGCAGGTACTCCCAATTGAAGAGCCCCGTGCGGTCGATGTCCACGTTGACGCGGTTGTTGAAGAGGTATGCGTGCCCGAACTCGCTCAGCCGGCCGTAGCGGTAGACGTTGTAGGCGGCCGCGAGCGCCGCCAACGGCGCGGCGCCCAACGTGAAGAGGCCCAGCTTCTTCGCGGCGGGCTTCCAGTTCCGCGCCAGGGCCTTGAGCTGCGCCAGACGAGGTTCCGGCCCGGGACACAGCGCCTCCAGCACGAAGAAGAGCCCCGTGAAGAGCAAGGGCGTCCGCGTGAGCGTCGCCATGGAGAAGAACAGGCCCGCCAGCAGCGGGCGATGCGCCCGGACGGCGTTGCGAACGTAGAGACAGGTGAGCGCCACGCCCATCACCTCGGCGCTGAACCAGACCTCTCCTCGGATGGCGCAGTAGAAGAACAGGGTGCCGAAGGCGAGGATGAGCGCCAGGGCCACGTTCTCGTTGCGGTTGCGCTCCGTCTCCCCTTCCTTCGCCAGGAAGCGCAACAGCGAGAAGAAGAGCGCCACCGCCAACGCACCGACGACGACGCCGAACGAGGTGTCATTGAACTGATAGCCGTGCAGTGCGACGAAGGGCAACATCGCCACCGCGGGGAAGGACGGGAAGCTCACGAACCAGCGGTCCGTTGGGAGCGGGCGCCCGGTGCAACGGACCTTGTCGCCGTTCACCATGCGGACGCAGGCCCAATCCTCCATGTTGGGCAGCACCTGCGGGTCCACGTCCAGCCGCCCCTCCAGCCACGCCTGGGCCTGGTAGACGAAGTGAGGCGCGGCGCTCTGGCGCAGGAAGCGCTGGGAGCTGAAGCTGGCGAGCACCACGAAGGCGACCACGAACAGCGCCACCTCCACGCGGTAGGCGGACAGCCACACGCGCGTGACGTTCAGCGGCAGTCCTCCCGACATGGGGGTACCCGGTGAGGACGCGGGCTCGGGTGACACCGAAGGCGAGGCGGCTTCAGGCTCGGAGGAAGGGACTGGCGCACTGGCGGCCGCGGGCCCCGCATCCTGCTGCGGAGCGACGGGCGCGACAGCGGGCGCTCCTGACGCGACCGGTTCGGAAGCTCCCGGTTCGGAGGAGGACGGACGGGGGCGCTTGGACTTGGAACGGCTCATGGGGTAGCGGACGCGGCGAGCAGGTGCTGCCGCAGCATTTCAAGCGTGTGGGAAGCGGCGAACAGGCGCACGCGATCTCGATCGCCGGTGACAGAGATGCGCTCACAGCGGGTGGGCACGCCAGGCGCCGACAGCGCGCAGTACACAGTGCCGACCGGGTCCTCCCGCGTGCCGCCACCCGGGCCCGCGTATCCCGTCACCGACAAGCCATGGGTCGTGCCGCAAGCAGCGCGCACGCCCTCCGCCATGGCCTCGGCCGTCTCGCGCGAGACAGCCGTGTGTCGTGCGAGCACGCCGGGAGGGACGCCCACCCATGCGGATTTCATCTTCTCCGAATACACCACCGCGCCGCCGATGAAGACCTCGCTGGAACCCGGCACGGCCGTGAGCTGCTGGGCGATGAGGCCACCGGTGCAGCTCTCCGCCACCGCCAGGGTGGCACCCGCCCGACGAAGCGTTTCGAGGACCACCGCGGCGTACGCCTCCGAGTCCACACCGAAGAGCTTCGTGCCCAGCAGCTGACGGCACTCCACCTCCACGGCGGCGAGCGCGGCATCCGCCTCCGCTTGCGAGGGGGCCTCCGCCATCAGCTTCAGGTGGTTTTCGGGTGCATGGGTCCGGAAGCCGAACACGATGCGGGGATGCCGGGGGCCCATGGGCGCGACCGCCAGGTCGAGCTCCGACTCCGGGATGCCCACCGTGCGCAACAGCCGGAAGGCCCGGTAGGTGCGCTCGGGGCGTGCGTCCAGCGTGGCGCGGATCCGCGGCAGCACCTCGCCTTCCAGGAGCGCCTTGAACTCACGGGGCACCCCCGGAAGGAAGAACACCTGGGCGCCTCCCAGCGTCATCAAGACGAGCGGCGCGGAGCCCTCGGGGTTCCTCACGGGCTCGGAGCCTCGAGGGACGCGGGCCATGCGCAGTGCGCTTGGGTTGGGCGACAGGCCTCGCGCGGCGTAGCGCTGGCGCAGCCAGTCGAGGACCTGGGCATCCTCCTCCAGCGGCACCCCCGCGGCCTCCGCGGCGCATTCGAGGGTGAAGTCGTCCGACGTGGGACCCAGTCCTCCCGACACCACCACCACGTCCGCACGCGAAGCGGCTTCCTTCAGCGCCTGGGTGATGTCCGGCCGCACGTCTCCCACCAGGACCACGCGCTCCACCTTAACGCCAAGGTCAAAGAGGCGGGCCTCCAGGTACGTGCTGTTCGTGTCCGTAATGAGGCCGGTGACGAGCTCGTCACCGGTGCACAGCAGCTCGACGCGCATGGGCCGCGCATCCTAGCGGCAGCCGGGCGACTGGGCACGGACCGAAGCGCCCCCCAGCCGCAACGCCCCCTGGTCTGGAAGGGGGCCGGGCGGGAAACAGCGGCCTCCAGGTCAGAGGTACGCGGGCCCGTCGTTGCCCTGGGTGGACTCCGTGTCCTCTTCTTCCTCGTCGTCGATGACCGTGGCCACAGCGACCGCGGCCACCGCGCAGGGGTCCGCCACCTTGCGAGCAACCAGCCGGCTGCGAACCAGCATCGCCGACTCCACCAGCCCCAGCGCGAGGTAGGCGCCGCAGCACGCCACCAGCACCCAGGCCGGGTGCAACTGGGTCGCGATGACCGTGCCGCCCACCACCACGAGCATGAAGGCCAGGGCGCTCTTCCGGTTGGGCCGCGTGTCCTTGAAGGTGCGGTAGCGCACCGTCGACACCATCAGCAGGGAGAGTCCCGCCACCGCCACCGCCATGGGCACCAAGGCGCCGTCGGCCAGGGGCTCCCCCTGCGTCGCCGCGTGGTGGGAGATGATGACGGAGACCAGCATGCCGGCCGCCACGGGGATGGGCAGGCCCACGAAGAAGCTGCCACCACCTCCGTGCGGGTTGCGCGCCGCCAGCACGTTGAAGCGCGCCAGCCGCAATGCGCCACAGGCCGCGAACGAGAACGCGATGAACAGCCCCACGAAGCCCAGGGGCTCAAGCGCCCACTTGTACACCAGGAGGGAGGGCGCCGCCCCGAAGGAGATGACGTCCGCCAGGCTGTCGAGCTGCACGCCGAAGTCGCTCTGCGTCTTCGTCAGCCGGGCCACCCGGCCATCGAAGCCGTCGAAGAACATGGCGAAGAAGATGGCCAGGGCCGCCTGATACAGCTGCACCGGTTCGGCGTCCCCTGTGCACAAGGTGATGGCGTAGAAGCCGCAGAAAATGGACGTGACGGTGAAGAGATTCGGCAGCACGAACATCAGTTTCCGCAACTTCATCATTCCCTCGACTTCCTCTGATGGCCGTGACTTCCCGGCGGCAGGACGGCGGGTGAACCGACCTTAGCAGGGTTTTATTTTTGAGAAGGAGGATGCATGGACGCTTCGCGGTGGGTGGTGTGGGTACTGGTCGCTGGAATCGCCCTCGTTCTTTGGAACGTCCTTTGGGTCGTGGCCGTGCGGCGATGGTACCGACCCAGGGCGGAGTTGCCCCAGGTCCTCCGCGCCCGCTGCGAGGACGGTTGGGAGCTGGTGATTCACGCGCGGCGCGCGACCGTGCGCCGATTCGAGGAGCCCGTGCTGCTGTGCCACGGGCTCGCGGCGAACCGGTTCACCTTCGACTTCGAGCCCCCCTACTCCGTCGCGCACTACCTGACCGAAGCGGGTTTCGATTGCTTCAGCGTCGAGTGGCGCGGCACCGGGCACTCACGCCAGCCGCCTCGAGGCCGGAGGTACACGGACTTCACCATCGACGACCACATCGTCCAGGACGGCCCCGCGCTGTTGGAGCTGGCGTTGAAGGAGACGGGTGCGAAACGCGCCTTCTGGCTCGGCCATTCCCTGGGCGGGCTGGTGGGCTACGGCGTCGGCCAAGGCCCGCACGGGGAGAAGCTTGCGGGGTTGCTCACGCTGGGCGCGCCCGTGCACTTCAAGTCGGAGCCCTTCCTGCGTACCCTCATCTCCATGGGCGTCCGCGCCGCCTGGCCCGCACGCTTCCGGCAGGAGTGGATGAGCGCAAGCCTCGCGCCCTTCCTGGGATACGTCACCCTGCCCCTGTCGGACCTGCTGGTGAACCCCGAGCACATCCCCCCCCGCATCCAGCGGCAGGTCTACGCGAACATGATGTCGTCAATGAGCCGCAAGGTGCTGCTCCAGTTCCAGGACTGGATTGAGCACGACGTGTTCCGCTCCTTCGACCACGCGAAGGACTGGCGCGCCGGCATCGCGCAGCTCCAGCTTCCGCTGCTCGTCATGGGCGGCAGCTCGGACCGGCTGGCCACGCCGGCCAACGTGGAGTCGCAGTTCGCGCTCGCCACCGCGCCCGACCGCACGCTGCACATCTTCGGCACGGACCACGGTGACAAGATGGACTACGGACATGGGGACCTCATCTTCGGCACCGGCGCGCCGTCGGAGGTCTACCCTGTCATCCGCGAGTGGCTGGAGCGACATGCCTCCGCCCTGCCCGCCGCCATCACCGACCCAGCCCCCGAACAGGTGGAAGAGGCGCCTCGCTCGCCGGAGCGCTCCGTCCCCTGAGCAGCCATCAGGCGGGAGCAACGCCTGTTGCCGTGCCACTTCACTTCGGACTGGCGTGGACACACCGCGCCGACAGGCCTCGCGTGTCCTCGGAGCGGAATTCCTTCAAGTGCACCTGCGTGGTGCCCTCGCACTCCGCATGGATGAACCCCGACTCCAGGCCACTCGCGGAGAGGGATTCCACGCGCAGTTCGCCGTTTCCCAGAGCGCCCAGCGCCGTCGCCGCCCCTTGAATGTCCACGTTGGCGGCGTTCATGCGCGCCAGGGTGTCCGTCAGCAGGCCCACGTACCCGCAGGTCTCCAGCTTCGCGCCCCGCAGTGACACGCGGGCATTCTGAGCCGCGAGGACACACGCGCCCTGCGCATCGCGCACCACGACGCCCTCCACGTCCGCTTCGACCTGACGCAGGTGCAGGCCATCCCCGGTGACACCGTCGGCCGTGTGCACCCGGCGGATGTCCACGTCGCGGAGCCGCAGCTTCCCGCGCAGCGCCATCACCCCGTACTCGGCGGCGCCGTCCACCCGAACGCCCTGGACGTCCAGGTCCCCGCCCGAGAACTGAAGCCCTCCATAGGCGCCGCTGTCCCGAATCACGATGTCTCGAAGCCGGGCGCGCGACACCAACAGTCCCATTCCAGCCCGAGTGGCCCGCACCGACGTGAAGCGGTGCACATCAAGCCTGCGTGCTCGCATGGAGGACACGCCGTACTCGTGCCCCATCACGGAGACCTCATCCAGGATGAGGGTGCCGTCCATCACCGAGAAGGCCGCCGCCTGCCCACCTTCCGCGGTGGAGCGCCGCACCTCGGCGTACGCGCCATCCACGCCCACTGCTGTCGCGGCACCCGTGAACTGGAGGGCCTCCAACGTGGCCCGCACGTCCGCGCCGCGCAGCCGCACGGCACGACGGTAGGGGCCGGTGAAGGTGCTCGCGCGGATGTGGGCCTCTACGGTGACTCCGGACTGCCTCGGGCCTCCCTGCCGCGCTCCAGCGCCCGTGCCAGCTTCGCTGTCGTGGTGGGCGCGCTCGGCGCCGTCCGTGTTCGACAGCACCTCGGGCGTGAACGAGGCGTCTCGCGGTGACGATGGCTCGCCACCCTCCGGAGACGGGGCGCGCCCACTTTCGAGCAGCACCCCCACCGTGGTCGCAGGCGCCGCCTCAAACCGACTGTCCTCCACGTCCAGCCGCCCCGCCGCCACACGCACCGCTCCCGTCACCTGCCCGCTGAAGCCCACCCGCCTCAGCCGGACACGACCGCCGTCCGTGAGCTCCAGCCCCCAAAGCCCACCCTGGACGACCAGGTCCGACAAATACGCATCTTTGCTCACCCGAAG
>NZ_JABXEP010000110.1:0-28345 GCF_013372605.1 Myxococcus sp. AM009 | reverse complement strand
GTGGGCGGAGGTCATGACAGGGCGCCCAGGGGTTTACCCCGGCACGGCAGCGCCTTCACGCGCAAACAGGCCACCTGGCCGGGGGCCCGCTCGCTGGAGGGCCGGCCACCGCCCCGTGTCGCCCGTTCCCGCGCGTGTTCCAGCCCTGACGAAGTTGTTGCACACGAGTCACACGGTCGGAAACGGGGGCGCGCAGAGTGACTGCCCGCCATGCCCCATGTCCTCATCGTCGACGACGAACGCGACCTCGCGGAGCTCATTGATTTCAACCTGCGGGGCTCTGGCCTCACCACGCACGTGGCCCACACCGGCGAAGAAGCGCTGGTGGCCGCCCGGGAGCAGCACCCCGACCTCGTGCTGCTGGACCTGATGATGCCGGACATGTCCGGCATCGATGTCTGCCGGCAGCTGCGGGCAAACCCCCAGTCCCGGGGCGTCCTCATCGTCATGCTCACCGCCAAGGGCGAGGAGTCCGACCGCATCCGCGGCTTCGAGGTGGGCGCGGACGACTACGTGGTGAAGCCCTTCAGCGTGCGGGAGCTGGTGCTGCGCCTGAAGGCCATCCTCCGCCGCGGCGCGCCCACGACCGGGAGCACGGCGCCGCTGGCGCTGGGGCCCCTGCGCCTGGACGTGGCGTCCCACCGCTTCTTCGTGGAGGAGCGCGAGGTGGCCCTCACCGCGCTGGAGTTCCGGCTGCTGGAGCACCTGCTCGCCCGCCTGGGTCGGGTGCAGACGCGTGAGCAGTTGCTGGAAGAGGTGTGGGGCCTGTCCTCCTCCCTGGAGACGCGCACCATCGACACCCACGTCATGCGCCTGCGCGACAAGCTGGGCCCGGCGCGCGCGCTGCTGGAGACGGTCCGCGGTGTCGGCTACCGGATGCTGGACCCGACCGCGGGCTGAGCGTCGTGACGGCGATGTCACACGGTGGACGCGAAACGGACACCCACGTCACGTAGAAGCGCGGCGTCTTCGCGCAAGCCTCACACCGCGGCCAGATTCCGGTCCGCATCATTTCAGCCAGGAGAAGTCCCCCATGAAATCGCTCCTCAAGCCCCTGCTCGCGGTGTTCCTCCTGGCGCTCCCCGCCGCTGCCCAGGCGGGCACCGTCACCATCAAGGGCTCCGACACCATGGTCATCCTCGGCCAGCGCTGGGCCGAGGCGTTCATGAAGAAGCACCCCACCCTCAAGGTCCAGGTCACCGGCGGCGGCTCCGGCGTGGGCCTGGCGGCGCTCCAGAACGGCACCACGGACATCGCCATGTCCAGCCGGGAGATGAAGAAGGCGGAGTCCGACAAGCTCCGCGCGCGCTACAAGGCGCCGCCCGTGCAGCGCTCGGTGGCCAAGGACGGCGTCACCTTCTACGTCCACCAGGCCAACCCCGTGAGCGCGCTCTCCCCTGAGCAGCTGATGAAGATCTACGTGGGCGACATCACCACCTGGAAGCAGGTGGGCGGCGCGGACGCGCCCATCGTCGCCTACTCCCGGGAGAACTCCTCCGGCACCTACGTCTTCGTGAAGGACATGGTGCTGGACGGCGAGGACTTCGCGCCCGCCATCCAGACGCTGCCCGGCACCGCCGCGGTGGTGAACGCCGTCTCCAAGGAGAAGAACAGCCTGGGCTACGGCGGCGCCGCCTACGCAGAGGGCATCAAGGAGCTGAAGGTCAAGAAGGGCAACGAGGAGATCGCCCCCAGCGCGGACAACATCAAGAGCGGCAAGTACCCGCTGGCGCGCGACCTCTTCTTCTACCTGCGCGCCGAGCCGACGGGCGACATCAAGACCTTCATCGACTTCGCGCTCTCCCCCGAAGGTCAGGCCATCGTCACCCAGGTCGGCTACTTCCCCGTGAAGTAGCCGCGGAGCGTCACACGAATGTCACAAGAGGCCCTGAGTCACAATGGATAGACAGGCGACCATGGAGCAGGGTCTCACGCAACGCGTGGCCGCGCCGCGCCTGTCCGCGGCCGCGCGGAGGCGTCAGCTGCGGGAGAAGGCCGTCGCGGGCTTCATCACGCTGATGGCGTTCACCGGCATCGCCGCGCTCGTCCTCATCATCGTCTTCGTGGCCAAGGAGGCGCTGACGCTCTTCACCGACGCGGAGGCCCGCCACGAGGCCAGCCTCTCCAAGATGTTCCTGCCGCAGGAGGGCCGCTACCCGTTCCGGTGGCAGCCCGTGTCGGACACGCCCAAGGTCAGCATGATTCCGCTGTTCGTGGGCACGCTGAAAATCACGCTGGTCTCCATGTTGGTGGCGGTGCCCATGGGCATCTTCAGCGCGCTCTTCGTCGCGGAGTTCGCTCCGCGGCGCCTGCGCGAGCTGCTCAAGCCCGTCATCGAGCTGCTGGCCGGCATCCCCTCCGTGGTGCTGGGCTTCTTCGCGCTGATGGTGCTGTCCCCCATGGTGAAGGACCTGCTCCACCTGGACCGGCCGCTCAACGGCACGCTGGCGGGACTGGCGCTGGCGCTGGCCATCGTCCCGGTCATCTTCACCGTGTCCGAGGACGCGCTCACCGCGGTGCCCCGCAGCTACCGCGAGGCCTCGCTGGCGCTGGGCGCCACGCTCTGGGAGACGGCGTGGAAGGTGGTGCTGCCCGCGGCGGCCCCCGGCATCCTCGCCGCGTGCGTGCTGGGCTTCGGCCGGGCCATTGGCGAGACGATGATTGTCCTCATGGCTTCGGGCAACGCGGACATCGTGTCCTGGAACCTGGGAGATTCGGCGCGCTCGCTGTCGGCCACCATCGCTGCGGAGATGGGTGAGGTCGTGGTGGGCAGTCCGCATTACTCGCTGCTGTTCTTCATTGGCGTGGAGCTGTTCATCTTCACCTTCGTCCTCAACATGGTGGCCTCCACGTGGACGAAGAAGGTCCTCCAGCGGCTGACCGGGAGCGCCTCGTGAAGTACACCACGCGCCGTGCGGTGGGGCTGGGCCTCACCGGACTGACGGCCCTCGCGGCCTTCTTCATCGTGGGCATGCTGGCCCTCATCCTGCTGGACGTCGCCCGCAACGGGGCGCGTCACCTCTCCTGGGTCTTCCTCACCCAGCCGCCCAGCGACGGCATGATGGGCGGCGGCATCTTCCCCGCCATCTTCGGCACCGCCGCGCTCACCCTGCTGATGACGCTGGCGGTGATGCCGGTGGGCGTGCTCACCGCCGTATACCTCCACGAGTACGCGCCGCCGGAGTCACGCTTCGCCCGCTGGGTGCGCGTGGCGGTCGTCAACCTCGCGGGCGTGCCCTCCATCGTCTTCGGCCTCTTCGGCTTGGGCTTCTTCATCCTCTTCGTCGGCGGCAACCTGGACCGGCTGCTGGGCTACGAGGAGATGCACTGGGCCCAGCCGAGCATCCTCTGGGCGTCGCTGACGCTGGCGGTGCTGACGCTGCCGGTGGTCATCGTCTCCACGGAGGAGGCGCTGCGCGCGGTGCCGCTGGAGCAGCGCACCGCCAGCCTGGCGCTGGGGGCCACCCAGTCGCAGACGCTGGCGCGGGTGGTGCTGCCCGGCGCCCTGCCCGGCATCCTCACCGGCGCGGTGCTGGCCATCTCCCGCGGCGCGGGCGAGGTGGCGCCCATCCTCTTCACCGGCGCCGCCTACTTCCTGCCGGACCTGCCCACGCAGCTGAACTCCCAGTTCATGCACCTGGGCTACCACACGTATGTCATGGCCACCCAGTCACCGAACGTGACGGAGGCCAGTGGTCCGCTGTATGCGACGGTGCTGGTGCTGCTGGCGCTCACCTTCGCCCTCAACCTCGTCGCGGTCATCATCCGGACGCGCACGCGCCGCAAGGCCGCCAGCGCCCACTGACGGTACGCCTGCCATGTCCCTCCAACCCCAGAATCCCCGCGCGAAGATGGAAGCGCGGGAGCTCATCCTGCGCTACGGCTCCAAGACGGCCATCCACAAGGTGTCCCTGGCCATCCTCGACCGGCGGGTGACGGCGCTCATCGGCCCCTCCGGCTGCGGGAAGTCCACCTTCCTGCGCTCGCTCAACCGGATGAACGACCTCATCTCCGGCACCACGCATTCGGGCACCATCCTGCTGGACGGCATGGACATCCATGACCGCGGCGTGGACGTGGTGGACCTGCGCCGGCGCGTGGGCATGGTCTTCCAGAAGTCCAACCCCTTCCCCAAGAGCATCTTCGAGAACGTCGCCTACGGCCTGCGCGTGGGCGGGATGAAGGACAAGGCGGAGCTGGCCTCGCGGGTGGAGAAGTCGCTGCGTGGCGCCGCGCTCTGGGACGAGGTGAAGGACCGACTGGACGAGAGCGCCCTGGGCCTGTCTGGCGGCCAGCAGCAGCGGCTGTGCATCGCCCGGGCGATGGCGGTGGAGCCGGAGGTGCTGCTGATGGACGAGCCCGCCAGCGCGCTGGACCCCATCGCCACCGCGAAAATCGAGGAGCTCATCCACGAGCTGAAGGCGACGTACACCATCGCCATCGTCACCCACAACATGCAGCAGGCGGCGCGCGTCAGCGACCGCACCGCTTTCTTCTACATGGGCGAGCTGGTGGAATGCGGCCCCACCGAGCAGATCTTCACCAACCCGCGAGAGAAGCGCACCGAGGACTACGTCACCGGCAAGTTCGGGTGAGCGGAAGAAAGAGGGGACCGGACACATGCCGTCGACGCACACGGACAAGGCCTTCGAAGCCGACCTGAGGGATTTGCGGGAGAAGCTGCTCGCGATGGGCGCGAAGGTGGAGACCCTCATCGTCCAGAGCATGAAGGCGCTCACCGACCGCGACAGCGCCCTGGCCGAGAAGGTCGTCGCCGCCGACAAGGACGTCAACCGCCTGGAGGTGGACATTGACGAGCTGTGCCGGAAGATTCTCGCGCTGCGCCAGCCCGCCGCCAGTGACTTGCGGCTCATCACCACGGCGCTGAAGATCGTCACCGACCTGGAGCGCATCGGCGACCTGGCGGTGAACATCGCCGAGCGCTCCATGGACCTGAACCAGGTCCCCCCGCTGGCGCCCTACGTGGACACGCCCCGGCTGGCCGACCTGGCCCAGCGGCAGGTGCGCATGTCGCTGGACGCCTTCGTCTCCGGCGACGTCGCCAAGGCGGAGGAGGTGCTCCGGGGCGATGACCTGCTGGATGCCCTCTTCCTCAAAATCTTCAACGAGCTCCTCGCCTACATGATGGAGGACTCGCGCAACATCCGCCGCGCCACGGCGCTGATGTTCATCGCGAAGCACCTGGAGCGCATTGGCGACCACGCGCTGAACGTGGCGGAGATGGTCGTCTACATGGTGCGCGGCAAGGACATCCGCCACCCGCGGAGCCGCAACCTGGCGGAGTAGCCCGCGGCCGCGGGCTTCACCGGCCTGTCACCGCGAATTGCCCGACCCGCCCCGGGCGCTTCGCGGAGCTGACGTGGAAGGCCGCTAGCGTGGCAACCGTGGTCGCGCCATGACGGCGCACCGGCCCCGGGGATTGCCCGCGAATGTTGCTCGCCTCCACCGTCCTGCTGCTCGCCGCCTGCCTCGGACTGCTCCTCCTCACCGTCCAGTTCGCGCTCGTGCTGCGCCACCGGCATGAGCCGTCTGTCGCCGTGAAGCCGGGCACGCCCCGCCCGGGCATCTCCATCCTCAAGCCGCTGTGCGGCGTGGATGACGACCTGGCAGCCAACCTGGCGCGGTTCGCCGGGCTGGACTACGCGGGCGTGTACGAGGTGGTGCTCGGCGTCAAGGATGCCAGGGACCCGGCCTTCGCCGTGGCGCGCGCGGCGGTCGCCCGCTGGCCCCACGTCATGCGCCTGGAAGTGCAGGAGGGCGAGCCGGGCCGCAACCCGAAGGTGAACCAGCTCATCACCCTGGCGGACCGGGCGCGCCACGACGTGCTGGTCATCAGCGACAGCAACACGCGGGTGGCGCCGGGCTACCTGGAGGAGCTTGCCCAGGCCTTCGCGGACCCGGAGGTGGGCTGTGTCACCCACCCGGTGTCGGGCATTGGCGAGCGCACCTTCGGCTCGCTCCTGGACAACCTGCACCTGGGCGCCAGCGCGGCGGCGGGGATGATTGCCGCCAAGCGGCTGGCGGGCCAGGACCTCGTGGTGGGCAAGTCCATGGCGCTGCGCCGCGAGGACGTGGACGCGCTGGGCGGCTTCTTCTCCGTGAAGGACGTGCTGGCGGAGGACTACGTCATCGGCCAGTGGGTGACGCGGAAGCTGGGCCGCCGCGTGGTGATGGCGCACACGCCCGTGTTCAACGTGTCGCTGAGCAAGAGCGTCCTGTCCTTCTTCCAGCGCTATCTGCGCTGGAGCGTGATTCACCGGACCGCGGTGTCGCCGGGCACGTACCTGGCCCAGGCCCTGCTGAACCCCACGCCGCTGGCCTTGCTGGGCGCGCTGCTGGCCCCCGCTCCCGACACCGCGGCGCTCTGCCTGGTGGTGGCGCTGGGCAAGGTGGCGGTGGACCTCTCCACCGTGCGCGCCCTGCGGCCCCAGCCCCTGTCGTGGGACGCGGTGCCCGCCGTCTTCGCCAAGGACGTCCTGCTCTTCGCGGCCTGGAGCTACGCGCTCTTCTCCCGCACGGTGAGCTGGCGCGGCACCCGGCTGCGCGTGGGCCGGGGCACGCGGCTGATGCCGGTGCGCACGGCGGGCCCGCCGCCCGAGCCCGCGCTGCCCCAGGGCGACCGCATCCTCGCGGGCTGACCCGGCGCAGCGCCCTTCCAGGGCCCGCCTGCCCGCATGCTGGGCGAGCACCTTGTCACCGCTCGCGGAGAATGATGGCGCCCTTCAGCAGCGTTCATCTCAGGTCGGGGGAGGACGATTGGCGCGACTGGCAACGGACAACGGCGCAAGAAGGATCCTGGTCGTCGATGACGACGCGGACTGGAGGGAGTTCCTCCGGCTCAGCCTGGAGGACCTTGGCTACGAGACGACCGAGGCCTCGGATGGGCAAGAGGCCCTGGAGACGCTGAGGCGAGGCGGACGCTACGGAGTCATGCTGCTGGACCTCAACATGCCGGGCATGTCTGGGCTGGAGGTCGTGGAGCATCTGCCACGCGGGCCGCATCCCCGCATCGTCTTCCTGACGTCCGCGGCGGCGCAGGATGTGGGCAGCGCCCTGCTCTCAGGGCCCCACTACTACCTCCCAAAAGGCGCGAGCCGCGACCAACTGTCGCTCCTCTTGCAGTCACTTGGTGAGTGAGCGGCCCGCCGCTGGCGTATAGGGTAGAGGGCCCCTGAGAGGAGGGCCATCATCGTCACCGAGCTTCTCATCATCCTGCTGCTGGTCCTGGCAAACGGCGTCTTCGCCGGCGCGGAGCTGGCCATCATCTCTGTGCGCCGGACACGGCTGCGGGAACTGATTGAAGAAGGCAGCACCTCCGCGAAGGCGGTGGAGGCCCTGCGCGGCAACCCCGAGCGCTTCCTGGCCACGGTGCAGATTGGCATCACCGTCATCGGCGCCACGGCGGCCGCGTTCGGTGGCGCGAGCATGGCGACGCGCCTGGGCGGGGTGCTCACCGGCCTCGGCGTCCCCGAGCAGCAGGCGGACGAGGTGGCCCTCGCCGCGGTGGTGGCCTTCGTCTCCTACCTCTCGCTGGTGCTGGGCGAGCTGGTGCCCAAGTCGCTCGCGCTGCGCGCCGGGGAGCGCTACGCGTTGCTCATCGGCCGGCCCCTGAGCGGGCTGTCCTGGCTGATGCGGCCGGTGGTGTGGTTCCTCACCGCCAGCTCCAACGTGGTGCTGCGCCTGTTCGGCGACCGGACGAACTTCACGGAAGGCCGCCTGTCCGCGGAGGAGCTCCAGCAGCTGGTGGAAGAGGCGGCGAAGCAGGGCACGTTGGACCCTCACGCCGGCGAGATTGCGTCCCGCGCCTTCGAGATGGGCGACGTGACGGTGGGCGAGCTGTCCGTGGCCCGGGATGAGATGGTGGCCCTGCGGCGGCACTCCAGCCCGGAGGAGATTCGCCGCATCCTGCTGGAGGGCGGCCACTCCCGCATGCCGGTGTACGAGGACACGCTGGACAACATCGTCGGCTACGTCATCGCCAAGGACCTGCTGGGGGTGGCCTGGGAGGGCAACCTCATCATCCTGGAGGACGTGATGCGTCCGCCCTTCTTCGTCGTGGAGACGATGCGGGCCATGGACGCGCTCAAGGAGCTGCAGCGGCGGCGCATGCAGCTGGCGGTGGTGGTGGACGAGCGCGGCGGCGTGGTGGGGCTCGTCACCGTGGAGGACCTCGTGGAGGAGCTGGTGGGCGACATCCTCAGCGAGTCCGAGGTGCCGGAGGAGTTCGTCAAGCGCGAGGGCCCGGACACCGCCCTGGTGCTCGGCACCGCGAGCATCCGCGACGTCAACCGGGAGCTGTCCCTGGACTTGGACGAGGACCAGGACTACGCCACGGTGGCCGGCCTGTGCATCTCCCTGTCCGGCGGCGCCATCCCCGGGCCGGGCACCAAGGTGACGACGGAGGGAGGCCTCGTGCTGGAGGTCGTCACGTCCTCCCCCCGCCGCGTGGACTCCGTGCGCTTCCACATGCCCAAGCGCGAGGAGCCCGCGGAGGCTTGAGCGCAGCGGCCTTTGGCTCCGGAGGCCAACGGCCTCAAGGGGCCATGGGGGTGGCCTGCGTCGTTGCCGTTGGCCCCTGCCCCGCCCTGTTGTCCGCGCGAATGGTGAACGTGTAGGTCGTCCCGTTCACCAGGCCGTCCAAGCGCCGCGACACGTCGTCCGGGCTCAAATAGAAGGTGTCCGTGTCGCCCACCGCGGGCTCGACCGTCACCACGTACCTCCACAGGGGGCCTCCATCCACTGGAGCCCGTGTCCACTCCAGGAGCACAGTACCGTCCCCAGGGGTCGCGGTAAAACTCCCCGGCAGACCCGGCGCGGAGTACGGCGTCGCTTGCACCCGGGCCGGGTTGAGACCCAGCCCCGCCTCATTCCGACTGAAGACCTCGATCACATGGTACTGCCCGTTTGGGAGCCCCGTCACAACAAGGCGCGTTTCGGTGATCGTTTCAAACCGGGTCGAGGGGCCTCCCCCCCCTTCGGAGACATCCACACGGTAGCTGGCGATGGGACACCCCCCCGTATCCGCTGGCACGGACCAGGTGAGAATGAGCTGCCCATCCTGGGGCTGGGCCTGCAACAAAGCCGGCGTTCCCGGGATGGCACAGGGCCGCTGCTCCTCGAACTCCGCGGGCGCGCCTTCTCCCTGCGCATTGATGGCGATGACGACGAAACGATACGGCGTGCCTGTAGTCAGGTTCCGGAACCTGTGCAGGGTCTCGGTCGTATCTGCGGTTTCGACCACGGTGTCCCCCTGTCGCAGGACCACCCGGTACCCTGTGATGGGGCTACCGCCCGTGTCCTCGGCTTCCCAGGCGAACGACAGCACGGTCGCGGTCCGGCTATGCACCCAGACGCGGGGCGCGCCGGGCACGGACACCGGCGTCACCGCGACCGGCGCGGACTCCGGCCCGGCCACCACCGCATTGGAGGCCGCCACGGTGACTTGATAGGCCGTGCCGTTGATGAGCCCTGAAACGGTGGCGTGCAGCTCCGTCGAGGTCTGTGCCACCACCACCGTCTCGCCCTGACGGACGGTGACGGTGTACCCGGTGACGGGCATGTCCGTCTCTTCGGGAGGGCTCCAGGACACCTCGGCGCTGCGGTCTCCCGGCGTCGCGGTGACCTCGCGCGGCGCCCCAGGAATCACCCGGGGGGTGACGGCCTCGGAAGGCGCGGACGCCGGTCCCTCCCCCTGCGCGTTGACGGCCGCGACGACCAGCGTGTACGTCTCACCGTTGGTCAGCCCCGTGAGCGTGAGGGAGGTACTTGTCCCCTCCTGGGAGTGTGCGACGGCGCCGTTGCGCAGGGCACGCACCACGTAGCGCTGAATGGGGCTGTTGCCCTCGTTTTCTGGCGCCGACCAGCTCGTGGTGACCAGGGTGTCTCCCGGCGTGGCCGTCACGGAGCGCGGCGCTCCCGGCACGCCCGAAGGCGTCGGCTCGCTCTCCCCACCGCACGCCGCCACCCCCACCAGGAGCAGCACACACCAGGCCTTCAACGGAATACGGTGCATCACGCTGACCTCGTTCCATGACTCCAGCAACGAGTCCCCCCGGGGACTTCGCCACCTGACGAATGAGCGCGGACTTTATAAGAGCCCACTCGCCCTGAAGATTGGGTGAAGCCGGACACCGCGTGTAGCCCGCAGGAGGGGTGCAGCGTGCTTGGAAGTCTCCACCATCGGCCGGAAAGACAAAGGCCCGGAACCGGCGGGATGACTCCCTCGGTTCCGGGCCTTGCCTCTGCGCGCGATGCAGGATTCGAACCTGCGGCCTTTGGCTCCGGAGGCCAACGCTCTATCCAGCTGAGCTAATCGCGCAGACACCTCTGACGGCGGGGCACAACTAGCCGAAGTTCCCCGCCGAAGCAAGCACGCAATCCCCCAACCGGGTGCGTGCGCCGGCGCATCCCCTCAGACAGGAGGCGGTGACGGCTGCCTCCTGCGGCGGGCAGCCAGCAAGGCGAACGCCACGAGCCCCAGGGAGGCAAGAGGTGCCCGGCCACCGCCGCCCAACGAACAACTCAGGCCGCCTCCGCGCGAGTCGACCTCCGTGGAGGGGATGAGCGTGAAGGTCACCAGCCCGCTGGCCGCGCTCTGGTTGCGTGCCAGGTCCTCCGCGTAGACGCTCACCGAGTGCTCGCCGTCAGGCAATGAACCCGCCAGCGTGAAGCGCCACTGCCCCGCTTCGTCCACAGGCGCCCGCCCGCGTTCGTCGCCATCCACCGTGATGACGACCTCGCTCGCCCCGCCCGGTGCGACTCCCCGGAACTGAGGCGTGCGCGTCTCCACGACGCTGCCAGGCTCCGGGAAGCTCAGCGAAGGGACGTCCGGAGGCGTGTCATCCACCGTCCAGGTGTGGGGCGCCGGCGTGTCGTCCACGTTGTCCACGGTGTCCACGGCGCGGACCTTCAGCGTGTGAGGCCCCTCCGGGAGCACGGGCAGCGTCACGGGGTTGTCGCAGGGCACGAAGTCAGCGTCATCCAGGCTGCACTCGTAGCGAACGTCCGCCTCATTGGAGCTGAAGCTGAACACGGAGCGAGTCGACTGCTCGAACGAGCCGGGCCCGGCGTCGATGATCGTCTCCGGCCGCAGGGAGTCAACGAACCAGGAATGCGTGGCAGGTGTCGGGTCCACGTTGCCAGCAAGGTCGCGGGCACGGACGTTGAAGACATGGGTGCCCTCCTGGGGGACGGTGACCTCGTAGGGCGTCGAGCAGTCCCGGTAGACCTCGTCATCGAGGCTGCATTGGAAGCCAGCGAAGTTCACCTCCTGCCGTTGCTCGAACGCGAAGGTGACGGTCCGCTCGCGGGTCCGATCAGGACGCGTCCCAACGAAGGCGGTGTCCGGCGGCGTGGCATCCACGATGAAGGTGCGCGGTTCGGAGGCGTCCAGCACGCTCGTATTGGAAGCCGGGTCCGTCAAGGTGGCGCGCAGGGTGTACTGCCGCTCCTGCAGTTGGAGCCCGGTCATCGTCCAGCCGAGCGTGTTGTCCGCCTGGGCCTGCCCCACGTTCAGCCCCTCCAGATACACCGTCACGGTTCCGGGCTCTGGGGCGATTCCCTCCACGTCAATCGTGGTCGTGTTGACGTACTCCGTCGCGGGCGCAGTGATGGTCGGCGGCCCTGGGGCCACCGTGTCCACGATCCAGGTAAAGGTATCACCTGTCATATCCCGGTCGCCGTTCTCCAAGTCCTCGGCACGGACGTTCAGCGTGCGCAGTCCATCTTCGACAGGAATGAACTGCTCGCTCACCGGGTCCTCTTGATCCGGTGTGACACCGCCGCAATCGAACTCGGGCCTGTTGTCCAGCGTGCACTTGAACGCCACAAGCGCCTTGTTCGTCCCGAAGACGAACCGGGCCACCGACTCGTTGGTGGGCGACCGTGTTGGCCGCTCCCGAATTTCAGTCGTGACGGGACCCGAATCGACCCGCCAGACATAGGTCGCGGGCGTTTCGTCAACGTTCTGCGCCGTGTCCACGGCGCGAACGAGCATCGTGTGCGAACCATCGTCAACCGGGAACCCGTCGCCCGAATTGCACCTCTCGAACGCGTCTCCATCCAGACTGCACTCGTAATAGTCGACGTCCACGTCCGCGGGTGACTCGAACCTGAAGACCGCGAGCAACTCGCTGGTCAAGACAAGAGGCACCTGCGTGAACACCGTATTGGGAGGGTCGACATCCACTTTCCACAAGTGACTTGCGGGCGACGCATCCCTGTGCCCCGCCCGGTCCACCGCCCTGACGTGAAGCCGGTAGGTGGTGTCACTGGAAAGGCCGTTGATGACATGGGCCGCGGGACATGTCTGCCAGGTTCCCGTGGTGGTCTCAGGCGCCGTCGTATCCAGTCGGCACTCGAAATGCACGACGTCCGTCGCGGATGAAGTGAAGCCAAACGCCGCGGACTCGGAGTTGTTCGGGTTCCGAGGAGGAGCCGGAGACGTGGGACTGATAGCGGTGTCCGGCGCGGCCGTGTCCACCACCCACGTATACGCCGCGGGCGTCGGGTCCACGTTGCCCGCTTCATCCACCGCCCTCACCTGCAACGTGTGCGTCCCGTCCGCGGGCTGGGTGCCGGGCGTGAAGGGCGAGGCGCACTCCTCGAAGGCCGCCGCGTCCAGGCTGCAATCGAAGCGCACCACGTCCGGGTCGCCGCTGCTGAATGTGAACGCCTCGTTCTGCGACGTCACCTCCTGCGGCGTCCCCGTGAACTCCGTATCGGGCGCCGCCGTGTCCACCGTCCACGCGTGCGTCGCCACGGAACTGAGATTCCCTGCGCGGTCCACCGCGCGCACCGACAGCGTGTAGCGCGAGCCAGACGCCAGGCCCGAGTAGAGCTTCGAGGCGGGGCACACTGCCCACGTGCCAGTCGTCGGGCTCCCCGTCGCCGGCACCTCCCCCAGTCGGCATTCGAAGTGGACGACATCCGGGGCCGTCGAATCGAAGTCGAAGCCTGCCGTCGTCTGGTTGCTGGGGTCCGGCGGGCCCAGCCGAATCGTCGCATCAGGCGCGGCCGTGTCCACCACCCACGTATACGCCGCGGGCGTCGGGTCCACGTTGCCCGCTTCATCCACCGCCCTCACCTGCAACGTGTGCGTCCCGTCCGCGGGCTGGGTGCCGGGCGTGAAGGGCGAGGCGCACTCCTCGAAGGCCGCCGCGTCCAGGCTGCAATCGAAGCGCACCACGTCCGGGTCGCCGCTGCTGAACGTGAACGCCTCGTTCTGCGACGTCACCTCCTGCGGCGTCCCCGTGAACTCCGTATCGGGCGCCGCCGTGTCCACCGTCCACGCGTGCGTCGCCACGGAACTGAGATTCCCTGCGCGGTCCACCGCGCGCACCGACAGCGTGTAGGAATTCTCGTGCTGGAGCCCGGACAGGACATGGTACGCCGGGCACGTCTCCCACGCGCCGTGTTCCGGGTCCTCCTCGGGAGGAATCACCACGCTCAGCCTGCACTCGAAGCGCTCCAGATCGCTGGCGTCCGAGTCGAAGCCAAACGTCGCAGTGGTGAGCCTCGACATGGACGCAGGGGGCACCGGGTCCGCCTCGCGAATGCTCACGTCAGGCGGGGCATGGTCCACCACGAATTCGATGACGGCGGGCGTCGGGTCCTCGTTCGTCGCGGCATCCCGTGCCACCGCCTCGAACCGGTACGTGCCACTGTCCTCTGAGATGTCATGACTGGACGTGGACTCGCAGTCGCCAAAATCCGGCGCGGGCTCATCAGGCCGAATCAGCCGACATTGCAGCGTGCAGGGAAGCGTCGCCGCGTCGTCGCATCGCTGGCCGTCTGACTCATGCCCTTCGACGGTGAAGGTGATTTCATCGGCGTTGGTCGGAAATGACAGACTCGTGGAGGCCTGTGTATCCGGCGGGAGGGTGTCCACGCGAACAGACAGGTCCGGGCTGTAGCTCCCCTGCAAGCCCTGACGCTCCAAGGCGGCCTTCAGCGTGGTGCTCCCCTCCTCAAGCGGGACATTGACGGTGTACGCCCCATTCGGACCAATGACGGTGCGCACCACGAGTTCCTGCACCGAGGCCTGGCCGGGGCGATCCCGGTAGATCAACAGTCCGGCCCCGGGCGTTCCGGTTCCTGTCACCACCGGAGACGCGGTGTTCACCAAAGCGTTGGCGATGCTCAGCGTCGGCGCGGCAATCGACTCAGGCATACCGCCGACCAGGAAGGTGACCGACCCGACATAGGGCGGGAGCCGGATGGAGGTGGCAGGAGGCATCGCCCCCCGGTCCACCGGCACCTCGTCATCGTCCACGGCCACCCCCGCCGCGCCACTGTCGACCGAGATGGGACAGCTCGACAAGACGCCCGCCTGAAGCAGGACACGTCCACCACCGCCGCCACCGCCAGGGCCCGCCGCGTTCGCCGTCCCCGAATGCACACTGTCGACGGAACCGCCCTGGCCGCCATTCGCAATGATGGCGGTGGTGCTGCAGGTCTCCGTCACGCGGATGGAGATGGAGCCACCAGCACCACCGCCGCCGCCACTGGCCGGGCTCTGGGCGGCGGACTCGCCAGACGCGTCGACCTGGCCACCCGACAGGCTGGTCGCGCGAAGGAAGACAATCCCGCCTCCCCGTCCACCGTTGGGTGCAGGAGCGGTCGCCGTGTCTCCCTGACCGCTGCCGCCTCCGCCACCGAACGTGAGGTGCGCGAGCGGCGAGTAGCTCAGCGCCGCGCCGCCAAGCCCGCCCACGGTCCGGCTGCCGTCCATTGACACACCACCCAATCCGCCCATCCCCGCATTGCCACCGCCACCACCACCTGACTGCATGCACACGCCAGCGCCGCCGCCATGGGTGAAGTTCCTGAGCCCCCGAAGGGCCTCGGCGCCGGTGAAGAGCGTGCTCGACAGCCCCTCCCCCTTCATTCCCAACTGGTAGTCGTCGGCATCCTCGGTGGTCTCGGTACACCCCTCCGCGGCCTCCGCCTCTTCTTCGACCACTTCGGGTGTGAACACGCCGCCGCGGAATCCGGCCGACGCGGCGCTGATGGCTCCCGTGCCATTGAGCTGGATGCCTCCCTGAGCGAGGAGCGCCACGACGCCACCGCTCGAGCCGTCCCACGCCAGCGCCTCGATCTTCGCGTCGTCCGCGACGGTGACGGAGGTGTACTGAGGAACGAGCACCACCTGCGTGGCGCCAGGGGCGTAGGTGTACTTGAGCGGCTGCGCCAGTTCCAACTCCCCCGAGGCGCTGTTGAAGCTCGAAATCGAGCCCAACTCCCACCTGCCCACCGCGCTGTTTCCCAGCTCAAGCGTGTCTTGCCCGAGCTCCTCGGCGGGGACCTCTTGCGGGGTGATGCCCGTTGTCTGGAGGACGAGCACCAATCGGTTGCTGGCGAAATTGTCGGCGACGTTGCCCTGGCGCCGGGCGCCCAGCGTCAGGAGCGGGCGCCCCCCGCCCGTCGTCGAGAGGCTCGTGACTGGGGCGTAGGTATTGACCTGCACCACCGAGGGCTGCCCCTCGGCGGAGGGGACCAGCAAGTCATTGCTGCTGCCGAGTCCCAGGAAGAACGTGTCCGGCCCCGCCACCGCGACAATGGCGCTCAACACCACGCCAACCGCGAGCCCCGCCTTGAGCCACGTACCTTTCACCGAGACGCTTCTCTTTGGATGGCCCATGGCTCAGCGACGGGGGGTGCCCGTCTTCTCCTTGTCGGGAACCACCAGCAGGAACTCCACGCGGCGGTTGTTCTCGCGGCCGTTCGAGGTCGCATTGCTATCGATGGGGCGATCCTGGCCAAAGCCCACGGACCGCAGCCTGTCGGGCTCAATCCCCTGGGTGATGAGGTACTGACGCACCGACTCCGCGCGGCCCTGCGACAGCCGCCGGTTCGCATCCGGGAAGCCGCGGTCATCCGTGTGCGCGCCCACGACCACGGACGGAATCTCCGGGTGCTCCTTGATGACCTTCGCCACCCAGTCCAGCACTTCAAATGAGCGGCGCTGCACGCGCGCCTGCGCGGGCTCGAAGAACACCTTGCCCATCACCACCAGGCGGTCTGGCCGCAGCTCCACCAGCGGCAGCACATGCAGCGGGCAGCCCAGGTTCTTCGCGTCGCCGGGCTCGTTGGCGCAGCTGTCCACACGGTTGGGCACCCCGTCCTTGTCCGAATCTGACTCCGGGCACCCGTTGCGCTCCAGCGGTCCCGCCTCGTTGGGACATTCATCCTTGTCGTTGTCGATGCCGTCACCATCGGTGTCCCGAATCGGGCAGCCGCGATTGTCCGCGGGGCCCGGGTCCGTGGGGCAGCTGTCGATTTCATCCGGGACCTCGTCCCCGTCCTGGTCGGGGATGGGACAGCCCTGACGCGCCGCCGGTCCCGGCTCCAGCGGGCAGCCGTCCAGCATGTCCTCGATGCCGTCCGCGTCGGTGTCCTGCGCGGAGCACCCCTGACGCGCGACGTCACCCGCGACCAGCGGGCACTTGTCATCTCCGTTCCGGACGCCGTCCTGGTCCTCGTCCAGGTCGGGGCACTCCACGACCTTCACGTCAGGTGGCAGCCCCATCTCACACATGACCGACGACTCGCCCGGGCCGCGCGGCGGCGTCACCTGACCGAAGGCACCGCCCACCATCAGCCGGAACAGCGGCGTTCCCGGCGCGGAGCCCACGCCAATGCCCACCAGCCCGAACAGCTCCAAGGAGGAGTTGACCAGGTAGCGCCCACCGGGCAACAGCTCCACGGAGGTGGGTTGGTTCGTCAGCGGAACCATGCCCCGCACGTTGAACTCCCACCGCATCCGCCGCCCCGTGGTGGCGAGCGCCAGCCCCACCCGGAGTTCCTCGCCCACCTCGTCCTCGAGGTCGCCTTCCTTCTCCGTCAACAACAGCCGGGGCCGCCGCGTGTACCCGACCTCCGCCCCCGCACGGATGAAGCCGAAATGGCGCCCCACCATCACCTTCGGCGCGAAGCGCAGCGAGTCCCCATCCCGGGAGAACGCATCCCGTGAGCCCAACGGCAATCCCACGCCCAGCTCCACCGCGAGGTCCACACCGCCATGCACTTCCTGCCGCAACAGGCCGAACCGGCCGCTCACCAGGGGCGTCGCCAGGGCCTGGCTCGCGGGCGCGGCGATGTTCTTCTGCTGCAGGAGCAGGGTATCCCCGCCTTGAAAGGCAACCAGCGGAACCTGGAGCCCAAGCTGCAGCCAGTCCAACGGCGCATAGGCGGCGGCCAGATGCGCGGTGGCCCGAGTCCCGACCACCGCCAGCTCCCGGCCCGTGTCGACGAAGAGCAGCGGGTTGTGGGCGTAGTGCGCCAGGACCGTGGCCCGGTAGTGCCCCTTGGGAAGCAGCTCACCCAAACCCACGAGGAGCGAGCCCTCCGCCCCGGGATTCAGCTCCAGGCGCTCCAGGTCGAAGCCACGCTGGAGGGGCGACGCATCCTGCCCCCCGGCGGACAGGGACGTCAGCGCGAGTGCCAGCGCGAGCCCGCGGTGCAGGAGCTCTTTTCTTCTCATGGTTCTCCCCGAAGCCGTCTGGGTACCCCGGGAAGACCCGCAGTTTCAAGCCAGCCCCCCTTTTCCACTCTACACCGAAGTCCGACCTGGAATGGGATGGCCCCAGCGCCAGCGCACGCCGGCAATGAAAATTTCGTGTCAGGCCCCGCTGGTACGCAATTCGTGGCATGCTGCCGCACCACTATCGGGCCTCATCCTCTGGAGGAGGCCCAGCGCCGGGGGTCTGTGGATGATCGCGAACGCCGCCTTGAAAGCCAACCAGGCTGAGTTCGAGTTCCAGGCAGGGGCCTTCACCGCCGGGGAGCTGGCCGTCCTGGGCTTTGAAGCCGAGGAGACGCTGTCCCAGCCCTACGCGGTGGAGGTGGCGCTGGCCGCCCGGCCGGACGTGGACGTGGATGAGAAGGCGCTCTTGGGCCAGGACGCGCGGCTCACCGTCATGCTCGGAGACGGCACCGCGCGCTTCTTCCACGGCATCGTGTCTCGCATGTCACGGTGGGACGAAGGCAGCGGCCCGGAGCGCCGCCGCTACCGCGCCACCGTGGTGCCGCGGCTGTGGACGCTCCGCCACCGTCGCAAGAGCCGCATCTACCAGGAGCTGACTGTCCCGGACATCGTCCACAAGGTGCTGGACGAGGCCAAGGTGGAGCACCGGCTGGCGCTCACCGGCGAGTACCCCAAGCGCGACTACTGCGTGCAGTACCGCGAGTCCGACCTCGACTTCGTGTCCCGCCTCCTGGAGGAAGAAGGCATCTTCTACTTCTTCGAGCACGGCGAGGACGCCCACATGATGGTGCTGGGCGACGGCGCCTCCGCCAACCCCGCGATGCAGGGCGAGTCCAAGCTCGTCTTCCGCGAGCGCAGCCAGATGGTCGCCTCGCAGGAGTACGTCCACGAGCTGGTCTCCCGCACGGAGGTGCAGCCCGGCGCCGTGGCCCTGCGCGACTACAACTTCCTGCGCCCCGCCCAGGACCTGGGCGCCAGCTCCGAGGCGGAGGCCGGCGAGGCCGCGCTCGAAATCTACGACTACCCCGGCCGCTACGAAGAGCCCGCGCCCGGCCGCAGCCTGGCGAAGGTGCGCCTGGAGGAGCTGCGCGCGCGGGCGGAGACGGTGACGGGCGCCAGCTACAGCCGCCGCGTCTGCGTGGGCCACTCCTTCGAGCTGGCGGAGCACCCGGACGAAGCCGCCAACCGCAAGTACCTGCCCGTCTCCGTGCGGCACCTGGGCCACCAGTCGGAGGCGCTGAGCATCGAGCAGGGCTCGCTGCGCAGCCGGGAGGACTACCGCAACGAATTCCTCTGCCAGCCCGCGGAGGTGCCCTTCCGCCCGCCGCGCGTGACGCCCCGGCCGGTGATTCCGGGCGCGCAGACGGCCATCGTCGTGGGCCCCAGCGGCGAGGAGATCCACACCGACGAGCACGGCCGCATCAAGGTCCAGTTCCACTGGGACCGCGAGGGCAAGAACAACGACAAGAGCAGCTGCTGGATTCGCGTCAGCCAGGCCTGGGCGGGCCCGGGCTGGGGCGCCCTGTACCTGCCGCGCATCGGCCATGAGGTCGTCGTCGAGTTCCTCGAGGGCGACCCGGACCGGCCCATCGTCACCGGCAGCGTCTACAACGGCGCGAACCCGACGCCCATCGACCTGCCCGGCAACAAGACGCAGAGCACGCTGCGCTCCAGCTCCAGCCCCGGCGGCGCGGGCTCCAACGAGCTCCGCTTCGAGGACGCGGCCGGCAGCGAGCTCGTCTATCTGCACGCGCAGAAGGACTTCAACATCGTCGTGGAGAACGACAAGACGCAGGAGGTCCGCGGCAACGAGACGCTGCTGGTGCGCAAGGACCGCTCCCGCGTCATCGAAGGCAACCAGGCCCTGCTGGTGAAGAAGAACGACGACAGCACCGTCACCGGCAACCAGACGCTGGCCGTCACGCAGAACCGCTCCACCACCGTGGGCGGCAACCACACCGAGGCGGTGGCCGGGGACCAGTCCATCAGCGTCAGCGGCAACCAGGCCCTCACGGTGGCCATGGCCTCCGCGGAGACGGTGGCCCTGGGGAAGATGCTCAACGTGGGCGGCGCGCTCGCCGTCACCGTGGGCGCCGCCTTCAACGAGCTGGTGGGCGGCCTCAAGTCCGAACAGGTGGGCGGCGCCAAGGTGGAGGTCGTCGGCGCCAAGAAGTCCGAAACGGTCAAGGGCGCACGCACGCTCCAGGTGGGCGGGGACCTCTCCGAAGAGGTGGGGAAGTCCCGCACGCTCAAGGTGGACAAGGACATGCTCGTCAGCGTGGCGGGCAAGGTGAACCACGCCGCCAAGGACGCCTACACGCTGTCCGCCAAGGAAATCTCACTGGTTGCCCAGGAGCAGTTCACCCTCAAGGTGGGCTCCGCCACGCTCCAGGTGAAGAAGAACGGGGACGTGGTCATCAAGGGCGCCAAGATTGAGGTCAACGCGTCAGGCGACGTCGTCATCAAGGGCTCCAAGATTTCCGAGAACTAGGAGCAGGCAGGGAACCGCCATCAGGGGGGTGGCTTGAATCCTGTCCGTCCTGTCTGGCAGTTTACGCTTCGCACGGAAGTTGTAAGGACCCGTGCGTTCTTTCAAGGAATACGAATCTTGGCGCTAGGACACACAGGCGCCGGTCGGGTGAAGCGTGCCGGCCGGAACCTTCGGTGGGGTGTGGTCATCGCGCTCGCGGCCGCCTTGAGCGGGAGCGCGGGCTGCGTGAAGCGAGTGTCCCAGGTGTGTGAGACGCCGCCGCCGTTCCAGGTGGTGGTGGATGCGTCGGAGCAGCTCAATCCCGACGCGCGCGGGCGCTCGCTGCCCACCGTGGTGCAGATCGTCCAGCTCAAGGACAGCGTCCGCCTGGAGCGCGCGGGCTTCAAGGATTTGTGGGGCAAGCCGGAGGAGCTCCTCAAGGAGGACCTGCTCCAGGTGGCCGAGCTGGTGATTCCACCCGGCAACAAGGTGAAGCGCTGGGTGCAGCGTGATCCCAAGGCCCGCTTCGTCCTGGCCATGGGGCACTTCCGGCAGCCGCTGGGCTATTCGTGGCGGACGGTGGCGGCGCTCCCCGTGGTGGAGGAGGCGCGCTGCGTGGAGCGCCCCGCCGGTGACCAGGGCGACCCGAAGCCGGGAGACGAGGTCTTCCGCTACCGGCTGCAAGGCTATCAGATTGACCTGATGTTCCGGCCCATGACGCAGGCGCCGGAGCCTCGACTCCAACCCCAAGCTGGCGACGGCGAGTCGCCGCGGAGAGGTGTATGAAGTCCGTGCAGCGAGTCGTGTGGTCGGAGGGCATGTTCATGAGCCCCCACCACCTCCAGCAGCAGGACCTCTACCACGAGCAACTCCTGGATCAGCGGCTGGCGTCGCTCGAACCGTATCCCTGGGGCGTGGTGGCCCTGGAGTTCGACATGGAGGCGCTGCGCGCCGGCCAGGTGCAGCTGACCCACTTCACCGGCATCCTCCCGGACGGGCTGCCCGTCTCCTTCGAATCCGGAGACGCGGAGGCGCCGCCCGCGCGGCCCGCGGACGGCTACTTCCCGCCCGCCCAGCGCACCCTGGACGTGTACCTGGGCGTGCCGCGCGAGCGCAGCGGCGTGGAGAGCTTCGGCAGCGGGGAGCGGCTGGGCAGCAGCCCGCGCTACACGCCCGCCTCCCGCCCCGTCAGTGACTTGACGGCCTCCACCTCCATCTCGCAGGTGGCCTTCGGTCAGCGCAACGTGCGGCTGCTGTTCGGCACCGAGCCGCGCGACGACTTCGAGTCCATCAAGCTGTGCGAGCTGTCCAGGGACCGCTCCGGCAACCTGACGCTGGTGGAGTCCTTCATCCCGTCGTGCCTGCGCATCGACGCGTCCGCGTTCGTCATGAACGAGCTGCGGACGATGCTGCGGCTGATGGTGTCCAAGCAGCGGCAGCTCTCCTCGCGGCGGCGGCACCGGGACGCGTCAGCGCTGGAGTTCACCGCGGGCGACGTGACGCTCTTCCTGGAGCTCAACGCGCTCAACGGCACCATCCCCTTCCTCCAGCACGCGCTGGACGCGGGCAACCTGCGTCCGCGGGACTTGTACCTGGCGCTGGCGCAGTGCGCGGGGCAGCTGTGCACCTTTTCCGTCAGCGCGGACCCGTCCACGCTGCCCACCTTCCAATTCACCAACCTGCGCGCCACCTTCGAGGAGCTGTTCCGCCGCCTCTCCGAGCTGATGCGCTCGGTGGCGCTGGAGCAGTGCCTGTCGGTGGACCTGACGGCGGGCGCCGACGGCATGTTCCGCGGCCGGCTGGAGGACGACCGGCTGGAGCGCTGCGGCCACTTCATCCTCGCGGTGCGCAGCGAGCTGCCGGAGCGGGTGGTGGCCGAACAGCTGCCCAAGCTGTCGAAGGTGGCCGCCTGGGAGGACATCCGCGCGCTGGTGCAGGCCGCCGCGCCCGGCGTGCCGCTGGCGGTGACGTACCGACCGCCGCCCGAGGTCCCCGTGCAGCCGGGCACCGTGTACTTCAGCCTCTCCATGAATGACGGCTACTGGAGGAACGTGATGAGGGATCGCAACCTCGCCATCTACCTCCCGCAGCCGTTCGACGCGAGCCGAACGACCGTGGAACTGCTCGCGGTCCCCACCGCCAATCGCTGACGCCCCGAGCCGCCCATGGACCGAGTCACCGAAGCCACGAAGGACTGTTTCGACGCCGCCATCCAGCTGCGCGGCTCCGAAGCGTCGGCGGTGCCCCCGCCCGAGACGCTGCACCACCGCCTGCGCGGCGTGGTGGATGAGACGCTGCGCCGCGCCGCCGTGCTGGGCTTCAGCCATCAGGACGCCCAGGACATGGCCTACGCGCTGGTGGCGCTCATCGACGAGGTCGTCCTGGGCCGCCCGGAGGAGTACCGGCAGCTCTGGATGCCCCTCCAGCTCCACTACTTCAATGAGAACGTCGCCGGTGACGGCTTCTTCGCGCGCCTCAACACCGTGCGCAAGGACCCGCACCGGCACGAGGTGCTGCAGGTGTACTACCTGTGCATGCTCTTCGGCTTCCAGGGCCGCTACCGCATCCGCGGCGGCGAGCTGGAGCTGATGACGCTCATCGACACGGTGCAGAAGGACCTGGAGCGCGCGCGGCCCTTCGACTTCGACGTGCTGTCGCCGCACGGGGACCGGCCCACCGAGTCGCTGCTCTCCAAGCGCAAGAAGGCGTCGATGGTGGGCATCTCCGCCGGGGCGCTCGCGGTGGCCGTGCTGTTCTACGGCGTGCTGCAGTTCTTCCTCAACGACAAGATAGGTGAGCTGAAGAGCCGCATCGAGGTCCACGCGGCCCGCAACACGGCGACGAGCGCCAGCCAGACGCAGGCGGCGGGAGGGACGCAGTAATGGCGTATCTGTTACCGCTGCTCGGCATCGGCGCGCCGATGTTCGCGTTGCTCAACTACCTGGGCTTCACCCTTCAGCAAGCGGCCATCATCGCCGCGCTCGCGGGCCTGCTGGCCGTCGGCGTGGTGTGGCTCGTCAAGCGCATCCGCGCGCGCGCCGCGGCCAAGAAGCTGGAGGGCGCGCTGGCGGCGCAGGCGGATGAGCAGGCCACCACCGTGCGGCCGGACCTGCAGCCTGAAATCAAGGCGATGCAGTCGGAGTTCACCAAGGCGGTGGAGGCGCTCAAGGCCTCCAAGCTGGCGCGCGGGGGCAAGGACGCGCTGGCGGTGCTGCCCTGGTACCTCATCGTCGGGCCGCCGGGCGCCGGCAAGAGCACCGCGCTGCGCAACTCCGGGCTGAAGTTCCCGTACCTCTCCGCGCGCGGCGGCGTGCGCGGCGTGGGCGGCACGCGCAACTGCGACTGGTGGCTGACCAACGAGGCCGTGCTGCTGGACACGGCGGGCCGCTACACCAGCGCGGAAGAGGACCGGCCGGAGTGGCTGGCCTTCCTGGACACGGTGGCGAAGCACCGCCCCAGCCGTCCCATCAACGGCCTCATCGTGGCCATCAGCGTCAGCGAGCTGCTGAACGCGGACCCGCAGGCCGTGGGGGAGATGGGGCAGACCATCCGCGAGCGCCTGGATGAAATCACGACCCGGCTGAAGATGCTGGTGCCGGTGTACGTGATGATCACCAAGTGCGACCTGCTGCCCGGGTTCGTGGAGATGTTCTCGGACTTGTCGCGCGTGGAGCGCGGGCAGATCTGGGGCTTCACCGTGCCGCTGGAGCAGCAGCGCGAGGCGAGCACGGACCTGTTCCGCGAGCGCTTCGACCAGATGCTCTCCGTGCTGGAGCAGCGCTCGCTGCGCCGGCTGGGCCAGGAGCGCCGGCTGGAGACGCGCGAGAACATCTACGGCTTCCCGCAGAAGTTCGACGCGCTCCGGAAGAACCTGGCGGAGTTCCTCCAGCCGCTCTTCCTGGAGAACGTGTTCCAGGACACGCCCGTCTTCCGCGGCCTGTACTTCAACAGCGGCACGCAGGACCTGCGCCCGGTGGACAAGGTGTCCCCGTCCGCGGCGGAGATGTTCGGCAGCACCAACGGCCGGGCGCAGACGGATGGCGCCACGGAGGGCCGCAGCTACTTCCTCTGGGACGTCTTCACCAAGGTGATGTTCCAGGACCAGCAGGTGGCGGTGCGCAGCTCGCTGGAGGAAGCGCGGGTGCGCCGCCAGCGGATGGTGCTGGCCAGCGCGGCCTCCGCCGCCACGGTGCTGCTGCTGTCGCTGCCCACGGTGTCCTTCTTCAAGAACCGCAACATGGCGGAGGCCGTCACCGAGGCCATCACCAACGTGAACCTGGACCCGCGTGACGACATCCGGCGCGTCGAGGACCTGATTCCGCTGCGCAACCGGCTCCAGGAGCTGACGGAGTACGAGGAAGGCAGCGCGCCGGTGTTCATGCGCTTCGGCCTCTACCAGGGCCAGAAGCTGCTGCCCCAGGCGCGCCAGTTCTACAACGCGGCGCTGCGCCGGGTGCTGCTGGGCAAGCAGTTCGAGCTCATCCAGCAGCGCCTGGACACCTTCGGGAAGAACCCCGATTTGCTGACGGTGCGCAGCGACGAGGACTACAGCAAGCACTTCGACGCGTACCGCCAGTACTTCGATGACTTGAAGATGTACCTGCTGGTGACCACGCCCCGGGATCCGCGCGAGCCGGAGCTGGACGAGACGCAGCGCAAGTGGCTCCAGGACGAAATCGTGAAGCACTGGAAGCGCGTGCGGGGCGACGCGGTGGACGAGCGGGCCGTGGCGAACCACGCGGAGACGTTCCTGCTGATGCTCGCCAACGAGCAGATGCTCCCCGAAGAGCAGAAGCCGGCGCGCGAGCAGCGCATCGCCTTCGGCCGCGTCACCGGCGTGGTGCAGTCGGCGCGCCGCTCGCTCAACAACGTGCCCCTGGTGCGGCTGGAGCTGGCGCAGCTGGTGGCCAACATGAGCGGCGCGTACCCGGACGTGACGTTGGAGCAGCTCGTGGGCTCGGTGCCGCAGATGAGCGCCAGCGCGCGCGTGCGGGGCGCCTTCACGCGCAAGGCCTATGACGACGTCATCCGCGAGCGGCTGGACCTGGCCTTCCAGGACCAGCAGTCGTGGGTGCTGGACCGCGATGAGAAGGTGGACACGGTGAGCTCGCGGCGCGAGCTGCGCACCCGCTACTTCGAGGCCTACACCCAGGAGTGGAGGGACTTCCTCGGCGCCATCCGCGTGCATGCCCCGGAGAACCTGACGCAGATGGAGAGCCTGCTGACGAACCTGACGCGCGGCAAGCCCAAGCCCTACGGGCGGCTGTTCCGCGCGCTCACGTACAACGTGGTGCTCGACAAGCGCGACACCAAGGCGGCGGAGGCCGACACGGGCTTCCTGGCCAAGGCGGGGAAGCTGTTCGGCTCGGAGTCCGGCGAGGACGCGCCGAAGAAGCGCGAGCTGCTGAACGCCAACTCGCCGTCCGGCGCCCAGGAGGTCACCGCCCGCGACGTGGAGCGTGAGTTCGCCTCGCTCATCCGCTTCGCCACGGAGTCCTCCAAGACGGAGGACGGCGAGGAGTCCCTGACGGCGCTGGATTCGTACGAGGACCAGCTGGCCACCGTCCAGACGACGCTGCTGGCGGTGAAGGACAAGCCGGCCGAGTCCGGCCTGCTGCTGGACAAGATTGAGTCCACCCGCAACAACGTGGAGATGATGGTCCGCAAGCAGACGGACAACGTCGCCATCTTCGAGAGGCTGCTGCTGCCGCCGTTCCAGGAGATGCGCTCGGTGGTGTTCGTGGGCGTGGCCTGCAACAAGAGCAAGCTGTGGCAGGACCAGGTGGTGACGGCGTGGAGCAGCGCCTTCAAGGGGAAGTACCCTTTCGACCGCGCGTCGCAGGCGGACGCGCCGCTGCCCGAGGTCGCGGAGTTCCTGCGCCCCGAGGGTGGCCTGGTGCGCAAGTTCGTCAAGGAGCAGCTCCTGGAGGACGTGGTGGCCACCGGACGCCGGTGGGAGTTCACCTCGTCGGGCGGCGTCATGTACCGGCCCGACCTGCTCGGCTTCCTGGAGAAGACGGGCGCGCTCTCCACCACGCTCTTCCCTGGCGGCGACACGGTGGACCCGCTGGTCCGCTTCCAGGTGCGCCTGCGCCCGGGCGTCTCCGCGGACGGCCTGGCGTCGCAGATTTCGTCCATCACCCTGACGCTCGACGGGACGGACGAGACATACCGCAACGGCCCGGACACGCTGTGGAAGCCGATGATCTGGCCCGGGCAGGCCGGCAAGCTCGGCGCCCGCATCACCGTGCAGAGCGCGGATGGCTCCACGGAGACGACGCTGGAGGCCGAGGGGGACTGGGGCCTGTTCCGCCTGCTGGAGCGCGTCAAGCGCATCGAGCCCAGCGCCGACGGCCGCTACTTCACCGCCACGTGGGAAATCGAAGAGATGAACGGCGCGCTGGTCTCCATCGACTTCCGTCCGGAGCGCACCGCCAACCCGTTCTTCGGGATGTCGGGCAACACGTCCAAGCTGCTGGCCATCTTCCGGGACCCGGGGTTGCAGCCGCCCGTGAGCATCGCGCGCAAGGGCGGGTGCGCGACGCCGGCCGTCGCGGCGGATGGAGTTCACTGACATGGCAGTGCAGTCGCCGCGCATCGGCCTGCTGGGCAAGACGCCCCGACAGGCAGAGTTCATCCGCCACAACGCGGCCACCCCGCTGGCCCTCCAGCTCTACGGCTGGATGGAAGCGGGCGTGGAGCGTTCGCGACGAGCCCGGGTGGACCTGCCCGCCGAGCCCGTCAGTTTCGTCTTCACCGCGCCCGGCCAGAAGCAGGCGCTGGTGGGGGTGATGGCGCCCAGCCAGGACAGCGTGGGCCGGACCTTCCCCCTGGCCATCTTCGCCGAGGCGTCCTCCGCGGACACGGCCTCGCGGCTCGCGTTGACGCCGGAGGCGTACCAGCCCTTCCTGCGCGCCGCCGGTTCGCTGGCCCAGTCCGCCGCGGAGCTGGAGGTGCCACAACTGCTGGAGCGCGTGGCGGCGCTGCCCCTGCCGGGCCCGGGGGACTACAGCCTCGCGAAGCGGCTGCTCACCGCCGTGCTGGCGGACCACCACACCGTGGACCTGCTGGGCCCGGTGGTGGAGGGCACGCCGGAAGGTGGGCGCTACTACGCGCTGCACACCTTCCTCACCGCGTGCGCGGGCGAGCGCGGCAAGGAGCAGCTACCGGCCGGCGTCACCCTGGACTGCCCGCTGTCCACGCGCGTGGGGCCGGTGGCCTGGCTGGAGCTGTCCTCGCGGCTGCTCAAGTGGACGCACCAGCCTCCAGCCTTCTTCTGGTCCGAGGGCGACAAGCCCCGGCTGCTCATCAGCCTGGGAGCGGCCTCCCCTGCCCTGTTCCTCGCGCTGGCCCAGCCCAGCCGTCCGGGCGCCCAGGTGTGGCCGCTGCGCACCGAGCGCCCCGCCGCCATCGACAACGCGCGCAAGGGCCTCACGGCCTCCGCGCGCCAGGTCATCGACGCGCCGTCCACCACCCTGGAACAACTGTTGCAGACGCTTTCGCGCTGAAGTCCCACCACGCCCATGCCTCCCACCTTGGAACAGCTTCGCGAGCGCGCCCTCCCCTGGACCGAGCCCGTGCCGGGGGCTTCCCCGGCCGGCGTGCAGGCGAAGCACGAGCCCGCCTACGAGGCCGTCGCGCTGGAAGTCGCGAAGTTGGAGTCCCCGGCCAGCAACGCCGTGCGCTGGGATGACGTCGTCGAGGGCGCGAGCGCGCTGCTGAAGCACACCACGAAGGACCTCTGGCTCGCCTCGTACCTGGCCTATGGCCTGTATGCCACGCGAGGCGTGGACGGCGCGGCCACTGGCACGGCCGTGCTCGCCGAGGTGACGGAGCGCTACTGGCAGGACCTCTTCCCGGAGGCGAAGCGGCTGCGCGGCCGGGCCAACGCCGTGGCCTGGTTCGTGGACCGGCTGGGCAGCATCCTGCCCACCGTGGAGCAGGCCTCCGTGAGCGCGGAGCCCCTGGATGCGCTGGCGGTCGCGGTGAAGCGCCTGGCCCAGCTCTCACGCGAGCGGTTCGCCGACATGGCCCCCGCGTTCGGACCGCTCCAGGACGCCATCACCCGGCTCCGCGCCGGACTCCCCGAGCCCGAACCCGCGAGCGTACCCGAGGGACGCACCGCGTCCCCGGAGGACGCGGACGCCTCGCAGCCACCGGTGGATGGGCATGCGTCGTCCCAGGACGAGGCCCCCGCGCCCGGCGAGGCGGGAGCGCGCGCTGACACGTCCACGAAAGGCAATGACAGCCGCTCGGCGCGGGACACGGACAAAGCCAACACCGCCACGGGCAAAGGCAGTGCAGCCAACCCGAGCAGCGCCGCCGCCAACGGCACACAAGCCCCCCCGCGCCCCGCCGCCCTCGAAGTC
>NZ_JABXEP010000010.1:0-95365 GCF_013372605.1 Myxococcus sp. AM009 | reverse complement strand
GCCCAACCCCCTCCGGCCCAGGCGTCACGACAGGCCGTTCCCGCGACGCCTCAGTCACCGAAGCTGCGCCTGCCCACGGAGGTGCGCCCCACCGGTTACACGGTGGAGCTCACGCTGGACCCGAAGGTGTCCGTGTTCCAGGGCGTGGCGGACATCGCGCTCGAGGTGACGAAGCCCACGTCCGTGGTGTGGCTGCACGCCAAGAGCCTCACCGTGAAGAAGGCCACGCTCACGCAGGGCGGTGCGTCCTCCGACGTCACGCCGGTGCGGGGCGAGGAGGACTTCCTCGGCTTCCCGCTGACGAAGCCGCTGGCCACCGGACCGGCGACGCTGCGCATCGTCTATGACGGCGTCGCGTCGGAGAAGGAGACGGACGGCGCCTTCCGCGTCAACGAGGGCGGGGACTGGTACCTCTACACCCAGTTCGAGCCGGTGGACGCGCGCCGCGTGTTCCCCTCCTTCGACGAGCCCGGCTTCAAGGTGCCGTGGCAGCTCACCTTCCACGTGCCCGCGGGCGTCGTGGCCGTCACCAACACGCCGCAGGAGTCGGAGGAGGCCCGCCCGGACGGTGGCCGCACCTACCGCTTCGCGCGCACGCAGCCGCTGCCCAGCTATCTCATCGCCTTCGGCGTGGGGCCCTTCGACTTCCTCCCCGCCGCCGACGCGGGCCAGAAGAAGGTGAAGACGCGCATCATCACCCCGCGCGGCCGCACGGTGGAGGGGACCTATGCCGCGAAGGTGACGCCGGAAATCCTGGCCGCGCTGGAGGACTACTTCGGCACCCCGTACCCGTACGAGAAGCTGGACGTGATGGCGGTGCCGCTGCTGGGCGGCGCCATGGAGCACCCGGGCCTGGTGACGTTCAACTCGCGCCTCATTCTCGCGAAGCCGGAGGAGGACTCGCTGGGCCGCCAGCGCGGCTTCTCCGATACGCAGGTGCACGAGCTGGCGCACCAGTGGTTCGGCAACCTGGTCACCATGCAGTGGTGGGATGACCTGTGGCTCAACGAGGCCTTCGCCTCGTGGATGACCCCGCGCCTCGTCGAGTCGTGGCGCCCCGCCTGGGACGCGCCCGTCGAGCGCGTGCACGACCGCGCCCGGGCCCTGGACGCGGACAGCCTCCTGTCGGCGCGCCGCATCCGCCAGCCCATCGAGAGCGCCAACGACATCCACAACGCCTTTGACGGCATCACCTACGGCAAGGGCTCCGCGGTGCTCAGCATGACGGAGGAGTGGCTGGGCCGGGACGTCTTCCAGCGCGGCATCCAGCGCTACTTCCGCAAGCACGCGGGCGGCAACGCCACCGCGAAGGACTTCCTGGACGCCGTGTCCGCCGAGTCCGGCAAGGACGTGACGGGCATGCTGGGGACCTTCCTGGACCAGAGCGGGGCGCCGCTCGTCACCGCGTCGCTGGTGTGCGGCGCGGACGGCGCGAAGGTGGTGCTCACGCAGCGGCGCTACCTGCGGCTGGGGGCCACGTCACCGGGCCCGCAGACGTGGAAGGTGCCGGTGTGCGTGGAGTACGCGGCGGGCGGCAAGGAGGCCCGGACCTGCACGCTGCTGGAGGGCGAGCGCGCGGAGGTGGCCCTGAGCGAGGCGAAGACGTGCCCGGACTGGGTGTTCCCCAACGCGGAGGGCGCCGGCTACTTCCGCGTCCAGCTGGACGGGGACGCGGCGGCGAAGCTGGCGAAGTCCGGAATGAAGCGGCTGTCGCGCACCGAGCAGGTGACGTTCCTGACGGACGTGCGCGCGCTGGCCCTGGCCGGGACGATTCCCGCCGCCGAGGCCCTGGCCCTGACGCGCCGCCTGGCGAATGAGCCGGACCGCGTCGTCACCCTGGCCTCGTTGGATTTGCTGGAGCTGGTCAGCTCGCGGCTGCTTCCGGACGAGAAGCTGGAGGACCGGGCCCGCTTCCTGCGGGAGACGTATGGGCCCCGGGCGCGGCAGCTCGGCTTCACCCCGCGCAAGGGGGAGAGCGAGGACACGCGCCTGCTCCGTCCCCGGCTGGTGCGGCTGGCGGGGCGGGAAGGCAGGGACCCGAAGCTGCGCGCGGAGGCGCGCGCCCTCGCGAACAAGTGGTTGAAGGACAAGCGCGCGGTGGCGCCGGAGATGGTGGACGTGGTGCTCGCCATCACCGCCACCGAGAACGACGCGGCCTTCCGGGAGCAGCTCGTCGCGGCGGTGCGCTCGGAGAAGGAGCGGCACACGCGCCAGCACCTCATCGGCGCGTTGAGCCACTTCACGGACCCGGCGCTGGTGAAGCAGAACCTGGCCCTGGTGTTCGAGAAGGGCCTGGACCCGCGTGAGACGGTGTGGATGGCGTTCGCCGCCTCGCGGGGCCTGCGCACCCAGGACGTGGCCTTCGACTTCGTGAAGGAGCACTATGACCGGCTGGTGGGGGACTCGCCCGAGGCGCTGCTGCCCGTCGAGGCCGCCGGGCGCATGGCCTACGTCGGCAGCAACTTCTGCGACGCGGGCAAGCGTCAGCAGGTGGAGGACTTCTTCACCGAGCGCAACGCGAAGGCGCCGGGTGGCCCCCGGATGCTGGCGCAGGTGCTGGAAATCGTGGACCAGTGCATCGCGCTGAAGAAGACGCAGGCGGCGAGCGCCGAGTCCTTCCTCTCCAAGGGCGCCCCGTCGCCGCGGGCGCCCACGTCGCGGTAGCCCGCGCGGTCGGTCGGGCCCGGCAGCCCTCGCGGGGTGGCCGGGCCCGGAGGCTCACGCCGGGCCCTACTTCCGGCCGCGGGACATGAAGGACATGAAGGCCTCCTGCGCCTCGGCGGACTGGAGGCGCTGGATGAACTCGCCGCCCTCGCGGGCCAGCGTCTCGCGAATCTGGGCGCGCAGGGGCTCGCGGACCAGCCGCTTCGTCACGCGCACCGCCTCGGCCGGGCGGGAGGCCAGCGTGGTGGCGCGCTCGGTGGCCACCTGCTGGAGGCTGGCGTCCGGCACCACCTTGTTGATGATGCCCGCGCGCAGCGCCGTGGCCGCGTCGAAGGGCTCGCCGAAGAGCAGCAGCTCGCTGGCCAGCGCGAAGCCCGCCGTCCTGGGGATGAGCAGGCTGCTGGCGCCCTCCGCGCACAGCCCCAGTTGGACGAAGGGCATGTGGAAGCGCGCGCGCTCGCTGGCCACCACGTAGTCACAGTGCAGCAGCATCGTCGTGCCGATGCCCACCGCCGGGCCGTCCACCGCCGCCAGCACCGGCTTGTCCGCGTCCACCAGCGCGCGCAGGAAGCGGAACACGGCGCTGTCCTCGCCCGCGGGCGGGTGCTCCATGAAGTCGCCAATGTCGTTGCCGGCGGTGAAGACGTTGCCCGCGCCGGTGAGCAGCACCGCGCGCACGTCGACGTTGCCCTCCGCGTCCTTCAGCGCGCGGGTGGCCGCCTCGTACATGGCATGCGTGAAGGCGTTCTTCTTCTCGGGCCGGTTGAAGGTGAGGGTGAGGACCCCCGAGTCGAGCTTCGTCAGCAGCGTGTCGGACATGATGCCGGGGAGCCTAACCGACTCCGTGCGGAGGGCGGGAGAATGGCGCCCGGCCCCCTGGCAATGGGGGCTGTCGAGGAGCCCAGCCCCTTGCGGGCCGTCAGGGCCGCAGGGCCCGGGCCACCAGGGGCGCGAGCGTCACCACCTGGTGCTGGAACGGCAGCCCCTGGACGGGCTCCACGCTGTCGGTGCTCACCAACCGGGTGAGCGGCAGAGTGCGCAGGCGTTCCGCGGCGGGGCCCACCAGCAGGGCGTGGGTCGTCACCACGGTGAAGTCCTCCGTGCAGCCCGCGTCGCGCAGCGTGCCCGCCGCGGCGACCAGGGTGCCGCCGGTGGACACCATGTCATCCACCAGAATCGGGCGGCGCCCTCGCACCTCGCCCATCAGCCCGCTGGCGTGGACCTCGTCCCCGCTCAGCCGCACCTTGTGAATCACCGCCCATGGCCGGTCCAGCAGCCGCGCCAGGGCCTCCGCGCGCTTCACCGCGCCCAGGTCCGGCGCCACCACCACGGAGGTGTCGGTGACGTGCTCGCGCAGCGCGTCCGCCAGGAGCGGCAGCGCGGTGAGGTGCTCCAGCGGCGCGCCGAAGCAGCCCTCCAGCGCGGGGCTGTGCAGGTCCACCACCAGCACGCGCGCGAAGCGGCCCTGTGACAGCAGGTCCGCCACCAGCCGGCCGCCCAGGGGCTCTCCGGGCTTCGCCCGCCGGTCCTGCCGCGCGTAGCCCAGGTAGGGCACCACGGCCTCCAGGCGGGCGGCGCCCATGCGCCAGCACGCGTCCGCCATCAGCAGCAGCTCCAGCAGGTGCTCGCCCGCGGGCGGCGTCGTGGACTGCACCAGGATGACGGTGCGGCCTCGCACCCGCTCGGGCACCTCGACGTGCATCTCCCCGTCGGGGAAGCGCTCGAAGTGGCAGTCAGCGGGCGCGATGCCCAGGGCTTGCCCGAGCGCGCGTCCCAGGTGGGGGCTCGCCGTGCCAACAAGGAGGACAGGGTCCATGGGCCGCACCCTAGCGCGCCTGCCGGCCGGACGGCGCGTCCTGGGTGGCCCCCTCGCGAGCACCCCTGCGGGGCGGCCTCCGCCTGGCCCTCCGCCGCAGGCTGCGGGCCCCGTGACTTCCTTGTGGGGAGGAGGAAGGACGCAATGCGCTTTCGGGACCGAGCAGATGCGGGCCGCCGGCTGGCGGCGCGGCTGTTGCCCTACCGGGGCGGCGAGGTGCGCGTACTGGGCCTGGCGCGAGGCGGGCTCCGCGTGGCGTACGAGGTGGCCCGCGCCCTGGATGCGCCGCTGGACGTCTGGGTCGCCCGCCGCCTGGACGTGCCGGGCCGGCTGCCGGTGCTGGGCGCGGTGTCGGAAGGGGGCGGCATCTACCTGGACCGGGGCGCGCTGCGGGACCTGGGCCTGGCGGAGGTGGAGGCCCGGAGCCGGGCGCGGGCGGAGGCTTCGGAAGTGGACACTCAGGTCCAGCGGCTGCGGGGCACCTCGGAGCCCTCGGTGAGCGGCGCCACGGTGCTGCTGGTGGATGACGGGCTGGTGTCGGGCGCCACGGCGGTGGCCGCGCTCCAGGTGCTGCGGCGGCGGCACCCGGCCCGGCTGGTGCTGGGCGTCCCCGTGGGGACCCCGCACGGGCTGGCCCGGGCGCGGCCGGAGGCGGACGCGGTGCACTGCCTGGAGGTGCTCCCCGCGATGCGCGACGCGTCGGAGGCCTACGACGACTTCCGGCCGCTGCCGGACGTGGAGCTGCGGCAGTTGCTCGTGCGCGCCCGGGAGCCCGCGCAGCCGCGTGAGCTCCTCGAGTCCACGGACCTGGGCGGCTTCTGGATGTGACGCGAAACCAAGGAGGCATGGACGACATGTGGCAGGGAGGAAAGACGGACCCGGACATCCGGGAGGTGCAGGTCCAGGTGGGTGACGTGGTGCTGGGGGGCAGCCTGGGCATCCCGGACGGCGCGGAAGGCCTGGTCATCTTCGCCCATGGCAGCGGCAGCAGCCGCTTCAGTCCCCGAAACCGCGCGGTGGCGCGAGCGCTGCGCGCGCAGGGGCTGGCCACGCTGCTGTTCGACCTGCTGAGTGAAGAGGAGGAGGTGGAGGACGCGGGCACCGGGGAGCTGCGCTTCGACATCCCGTTCCTCGCCCGGCGGTTGGCGGCGGTGACGGAGTGGGCGGAGCGGCAGCCGGCGCTGGCCGCGCTGCGCATGGGCTACTTCGGCTCCAGCACCGGCGCGGCGGCGGCGCTCGTGGCGGCGGCCCTGCATCCGGACCTCATCCACGCCGTCGTGTCGCGCGGCGGGCGGCCCGACCTGGCTGGGCCGGTACTGCCCCGCGTGCAGGCCCCCACGCTGCTGCTCGTGGGCGGGCAGGACGTGGGCGTGCTGGAGCTGAACGAGGAGTCGCTCGCGCGGATGGAAGGCCTGAAGGGCATCCAAATCATCCCGGGAGCCACGCACCTCTTCGAGGAGCCCGGCGCGCTGGAGCAGGTGGCCCGCCAGGCCGCCGCGTGGTTCCTGCGCTTCCTCGGCGGGGTCGGCGCGGAGGCGCGCGCGTGAGCCTGGCGTCGGGACACACCAACGAGGGAGGCGTCATGGAGACGGGGCAGGTGGCGGCGGCGCGCGAGGCGGTGCCTCGGTGGGAGCACCTCACCCGCGGCTCGGAGCGCGTGGTGCGGGGGCGGGGGCGCTCGCTGGAGGAGGCCTTCGAGCAGGCCGCGGCGGCGCTGTGCGCGCTGGTGGTGGACCCCACGGCGGTGGAGGTTCGCGAGGAGGTGGAGCTGACGTGCGAGGCGACGGCGCCGGAGCGGCTGCTGGCGGACTGGCTGCGCGCCATCGTCCACAAGATGGCGGCGCGCCGCCTGTGCTTCCGGTGCTTCGCGGTGCGCATGGACGGCACGCGCCTCTTCGGCCATGCCTTTGGTGAGCCGTTGGACCGGGAACGCCACCCCTTCGCGCGAGACGTGCGGGGCGTGTCGCTGATGGAAACGCGGGTGTTCCAGGACGCGGATGGGCTGTGGACGGCCGAGTGCGAAGTGGAGCTGTGACGCAGGGGCGCGCGGGACGTGGCGCAATGAGCCCCCCGGGCGCGCGCGCGGGCTGGTAGGGTCCGCCGCATGAGTTCGCGTGAGCAGCGCTTCGTCTGGTTGGACTTGGAGATGACCGGGCTGGACCCGGAGACGTGTTCCATCATCGAGGTGGGCGTCATCATCACCGGTCCGGATTTGCGGCCCCTCGCGGAGATAGAGCGCGTCATCTGGCAGCCGGAGGAGGTGCTCCTGCGCATGGAGCCCGTCGTCCGGGAGATGCACACCCGCAACGGGCTCTTGGAGAAGGTGCGTGCCTCCAGCACCTCCCTGCGCGTGGCGGAGCGGGACGTGATGGCGCTCGTCGCCGAGCACTGCGCCCTGGGCGAGGGCATCCTCGCCGGCAACTCCATCCACACCGACCGGCGCTTCCTATTCCGCTACATGCCCATGCTGGAGCGCTATCTGCACTACCGCATGGTGGACGTGACGAGCCTCAAGGTGTTGTCGCGCGCCTGGTACCCGAACCTGGTGGAGCCGCGCAAGCCGCCCAGCGGGCACACCGCCCTGGCGGACGTGCGCGCCAGCATCGCGGAGCTTCAGTACTTCCGCGACACCCTCTTCCGCGGGACGCCGGCCTAGGCGTGGGGCTGATGCTCGACGAGCAGCTCGGCGATGGTGTCGAGCAGCACGTCCAGCTCGAAGGGCTTGGCGAGGAAGCGCGCGCTGGAGCGGCGCTCCTCGTCGGAGATGCGGCCGGCGCTCATCACCACCACAGGGATGCCTCGCAGGCCGGTGTCCTCGCGCATGCGGCGCAGCATCTCCCGGCCGTCCATGACGGGCATCATCAGGTCCAGCAGCACCAGGTCCGGCTTCGCGTCCGCCATGCGCTGCAGGCCCTCGGCGCCGTTGAAGGCGGTGACGATGTCGTAGCCCTCCACGGACAGGATGTCCTGGAGCGCCTCGACGATGGCCAGCTCGTCGTCCACGATGAGAAGCCGCTTCATGCGCCACGCCCCCCACGTCGGGGCGGCTTTCCGCGCCGGACCGGTTTGCGCCCTGCCTTGCGTTTCGGCTTCCGCGGCGGCGCTGCCTGGGACGGGGTCTGCCCGTTGAAGAGGGCCTCCGCGCCCTCGCTGTCCGCCGCGACCTCGATGCCCCGGGGCGTCATGGCGAACAGGCGCTGGGCCGCGTCATGGTCGCTCTCCCGCGCCTTCAGCACGGAGAGCACGCGGTAGCGCCGCGAGCGCAGCGCCACCAGCCGCAGCACCAGGACGTTGTCGACGAGCGCCTCCACGTCCAGTCGCGCGTCCGCCTCCGGCGCGGCGAGCTCGTGCGTCTGCTGGAGGAGCAGCGGGGTGACGCCCAGGTTGAGCAGTTCGTACATGAGGGCGGCGAGGAAGCGGGGCGTGCGCTCCGGGGCCGTGAGTTCCTGACAGAAGGACTCCAGTCCGTCCAGTACCAGCCGCTGGATGCCGTGCTGTTTCACCCACCCGAACAGCTCCTCGGCCAGCGCGTCCGGCTGCGACTCCGCCGCCACGCGGGACACCAGGTGGACCCGGCCCGCGTCCACGTGCCCGCCCAGCGCCAGTCCCATCCGCTCCGCCCTGTTGACCAGCCGGGGCGGCGTCTCCACGAAGCCCAGGTACAGCCCGGGCTCTTGCCGGCGCGCGCCCTCCATCAGGAAGTGCAGCCCCAACTGCGTCTTGCCGCTGCCGGGCGGGCCCGCCACCAGCGTGGACGAATCCCGAACCAGGCCGCCGGAGAGCATCTCGTCCAGCGCGGGGAGGCCGGAGGTGAGCCGCGCGTCCGTCGCGAGCGTGCGCGCGGGCAGCCGCGTGTAGACGGCTTCGATTCGGGGATGAACGGACAGGCCGTCCTTGGAAATCTGGAAGCCGTGCTGGCCGGGGACCTGCGGGCCGCCGCGGAACTTCGTCACTTCGACCAGGCGCACCGACTTCACGCCGACGCGCTCCTGGGCCAGGGCGACGACGCCGTCCACCATGGTGTAGCGCGGGTCCACCGGGCCACCGTGCTGCCCGGCGAGCAGCAACGTGGTGCAGCCCGCGAGCGCGTTGTGGACGCACAGGCCGTGGAGGAACTCCCGGAGGCGCAGCGGGTCCTCGGAGCGCTCCTCCATGGCCACCAGGCCGTCCACCACCAGCGCCGTGGCGCCGTGCTCGCGCACCGCGCGGAAGATGAGCTTGCCGAGTCCCGCCAGCCCTTCCGCCTTGAGGGCGGCGGAGCCGCTTTCGTAGTTCAGTACGCGGCCGACCGCTTCCGGGTGGAAGAAGCTCATGCTCCGCAGGTGCTGCATCATCCGCGCGTGGGATTCACCCAGCACCGTGAGGTAGACGGCGCGCCCGCCCTGGGCCACGGTGGCGAAGCAGTACTGGTTGCCGAGGAGGGTCTTCCCCGTCCCCGGCGCCCCCGCGATGATGTACGTGCCCCCGCGAAGAAAGCCGCCGCGCAGGAGCGTGTCCAGTCCTGGCACGCCGCTGGAGACGCGTGCGTCGGGTTCGTCCGGCCGCTCAGCGGTGTCCGTCACACGATGCTCCTTCCGTCCTGGGCGCGAACCCTAGGCCAGCAAGGTGCCCACGCCACGCAATTGCGCGGCGTCTGTCCGGAACCGTGCGGAGGAAGCGCGGCTCACCGCGTCTCTTGCGTGCCGGGTGTCACCAGCGCCGCCCGGAGGAGGTGCTTCTGCACCTTGCCCAACGCATTGCGCGGCAGCGCCTCCGTGAAGACGACCTGGCGCGGCTTCTTGAAGCTGGCGAGCCGGTCCTTGCACCAGTCCACCAGGGCCTGGGACTCCGGCGGGGGCGCGCCCGGGTGAGGCACCACGACGGCCACCACCTGCTCGCCCAGGTCCGCGTCCGGCAGGCCCAGCACCGCGACCTCGGCGACGCCCGGGTGCAGGGCGAGCACCTCCTCCACCTCGCGCGGGTACACGTTGAAGCCGCCGCTGATGATGAGCTCGCGCGCCCGCCCGGTGATGCGCAGGTATCCGTCCGCGTCCACCTCCCCCAGGTCGCCCGTGCGGAACCACCCGTCCGCGTCGAAGGACTCGGCGGTGGCGTCCTGGCGGCGCCAGTACCCGGCGAAGACGTGAGGGCCCCGCACCTCGATTTCGCCCGTCTCACCGCGCGGCAGCGGCTGGCGCGTGCGCACGTCCACCACGCGCGCCTCCTGGCCAGGGTAGGGGAAGCCCACCGTGCCAGGGCGGCGCTCGCCCTCGTAGGGGTTGGTGGTGTTCATGACGGTCTCCGTCATCCCGTAGCGCTCCAGGATGCGGGCGCCGAACGCCGCTTCGATGTCCGCGAAGAGCTGGGGGCTGAGCGGCGCCGAACCGGACACCCACAGGCGCAGCGCGCGCGGCTTCACGCCCGACACGCGGGCCTCCTCCAGCAGGCGGCTGTACAGGGTGGGCACGCCGAAGAACATCGTGAGCGAGGCGTCGTCCCGCAGCGCGGCCAGGGCCTCGGCGGCGTTGAAGCGGCGGCGCAGGTCCACGCTGGCGCCGGTGAACAGCGTGCCGTGCAGGCCCACCATCAGGCCGTGGGTGTGGAACAGCGGCAGGGTGAGCAGCAGCCTGTCTTCCTCCGTCCAGCGCCACGCCTGGGTGACGGCCCGCACGTTGGCCAGCAGGTTGCGGTGCAGCAGCATGGCGCCCTTGGAGCGGCCGGTGGTGCCGGAGGTGTAGCCCAACACCGCCAGGTCCTCCGGACGTGGCATCACCAGCGGCGCGGTGGCCAAGGTGCCCTCCGCGAGCAGCGTGTCGAAGGGGACCTCGGTCAGCGACTCGGGCAGCGCGGTGGTGGGGCGCTCCACGGTGACGAGCCACTGGAGCGAGGGCAGCTGGGCCCGCAGCGGCACCAGCTCGGCGACGCCCGCCGCGCCGGTGACGCAGCCGCAGACCTCCGCGTCGGACAGGATGTGGGCCAGCTCCACCTGCCGGTAGGCGGTGTTGACCAGCACCACCACGCCGCCCGCGGCCTGCACGCCCAGGTAGGCGATGGCGAAGCGGGCGCTGTTCTCCAGGAAGAGCGCCACCCGCTCACCGGCCTGGAGCCCGCGCTGCTTGAGGCTCCGCGCGAAGGCCGTGACGTGCGTGGCGAGCTGTCCGTAGGTGAAGCGCTCCTGCTCGAACGTCAGCAGGGGCCGCTCGGGCGCGCGGTGTGCATGGTCCAGGAACACTTCGAGAAGGGAGTCCGGCATGGGCGCGCACCTTAGCCCTGGCGCCTCCAGGGGCCTCCACCCCCTTCCCGCTGCTGTCCGCTTCTGGGACGGCCCTTTCCGCAAGTGGGCACGCGCTTCGGGAGGCACTGCTTGGGTCTTAGCAATTCCAGGGGCTTGGCGCGGAGCGTGGCCTTGGCACGAGCCTCGCTCTGCGCAGGGGCGTGGACATTCCCAAAGCCAAGAAGCCGCGTCGCAAGCCCTGGGTGCTCGCCATCGGTGGGGCCTGCGCGCTCCTGGTGGTGACGGTGGGCCTGTCCCGGCTGCGCCCGGCGGCGCCCACGGTGGAGCGGGCCTCGGTGTGGTTGGACACGGTGAAGCGCGGCCCCATGGTGCGCCAGGTGAAGGGCGCGGGCACGCTGGTGCCGGAGTACATCCGCTGGCTCACCGCGGACACGGCGGGCCGGGTGGAGCGCATCCACGTGCGGCCCGGGGCCACGGTGACGGCGGACACGCTCTTGATGGAGCTGTCGAACCCGGACGTGCAGCTCCAGGCCTTGGAGGCCGAGCGCCAGCTGGCCAGCGTGGAGGCCGACCTCATCCAGGTGCGCATGGAGCTGGAGACGCAGCGGCTGGCCCAGGAGGCCATGGTGGCGGCGCTCATCAGCGAGTCCGCCGAGGCGACGCGCCGCGCCGAGGCCAACGAGGTCCTCCACCAGCAGGCGCACATCGGTGACCTGGAGGTGCGGCAGACGCGCGACAAGGCCGCGGAGCTGAAGCGCCGTCTGGCGCTGGAGGAGAAGAAGCTCCAGGTCGTGGCCTCCAGCATGAAGGAGCAGCTCTCCGCGCAGCAGGGACAGGTGGAGCGGCTGAAGGCGGTGGCCCGCTTCCGCCGCGCGCAGGTGGAGTCGATGAAGGTGCTGGCGGGCGAGGACGGCGTGCTCCAGGACCTGCCGCTGGAGCTGGGGCAGTGGGTGACGCCGGGGGTGCTGCTGGCGAAGGTGGTGAAGCCGGAGCGGCTGAAGGCGGAGCTGCGCATCGCGGAGACGCAGGCGCGCGACATCCAGCCCGGGCTGAAGGCGTTGGTGGACACCCGCAACGGCGTGGTGGAAGGCCAGGTGGCGCGGGTGGCGCCCGCGGCGAGCCAGGGCACGGTGCGCGTGGAGGTGTCGCTGCCCGCGGAGCTGCCCCGGGGCGCGCGGCCGGATTTGACGGTGGAGGGCACGGTGGAGCTGGAGCGGCTGGGCGACGTGCTGTCCGTGGGGCGCCCAGCTGGCGCGCAGCCGGGCGCCACCATGGCCCTCTTCCGGTTGATGCCGGACAGTGATGAAGCCGTCCGCGTGCCGGTGCAGCTGGGCCGGGGTTCGGTGAACGCGGTAGAGGTGCTGCAGGGCCTTCAAGAAGGTGACCAGGTGGTGCTGTCGGACATGGCCGCGTGGGACGCGGTCGAGCGGGTGAGGCTGCGATGATGACGAACGACACGAAGACGGCTGCTCCCTCGGAAGGCGCGGCGGCGCAGGAGGGCGCGAGCGTGGAGCCCGGCAAGGGGCTCATCCACCTGGACGGCCTGACCAAGGTCTTCGAGACCGAGGACGTGGAGACGCACGCGCTCTCCAACATCCACCTCAACGTGCGCAAGGGAGAGTGGGTGGCGATTGTCGGCCCGTCGGGTTCGGGCAAGTCCACCTTGCTGGCGGTGCTAGGGCTGCTGGACACGGCGACGCGCGGGGCCTACCTGCTGGACGGGCGCAGCGTGTTGGACCTGTCCGCGACGGACCGGGCGCTGGTGCGCAACCGGCACATCGGCTTCATCTTCCAGAGCTTCAACCTCATCGGCGACCTGACGGTGTTCGAGAACGTGGAGCTGCCGCTGACGTACCGGGGCATGCCCGCCGCCGAGCGCAAGCAGCGGGTGGAGGGCGCGCTGGAGAAGGTGGGCATGGCGCACCGGGCCCGTCACATGCCGGGGCAGCTCTCCGGCGGTCAGCAGCAGCGCGTGGCGGTGGCGCGCGCGGTGGCCGGCGACCCGCTCATCCTCCTGGCGGACGAGCCCACGGGCAACCTGGACTCGAAGAACGGCGAGGCGGTGATGCAGCTCCTCTCCGAGCTGCACAAGGGCGGTGCCACCATCTGCATGGTGACGCACGACCCGGCGCACGCGCGCGTGGCCACCCGCACGGTGAGCCTCTTTGACGGCCGCGTCGTCCAGGACGAGCAGCGCCGCTGAGCGCGGGACCTGGCCTCAGCGCCCATCTCCCCGAGGAGCGCCGGGAAGTCCTATCCCCTGGCCGGCGGCCGGGCTCGGGGGGGCCGCGCCTGAGAGACTCCCGCGCGACCACCGCCGGTTGTTTCTGGCACATTCCCCCCATGGGTGTCCCCCGTGTCTGAATCCGCCCCCTCCGTCCCGAATGCCCCCAGTGCCGCCGGGCGGCCTCCGTGTGTCCTGGTCGCCGATGACCAGGCGGACGTCCTGGAAGCCCTCCGCCTGCTCCTCAAGCGTGACGGGCTCACCGTCGTCACCTCGCAGTCGCCCGCTGGCGCGCTCGCCACGCTGGAGGCCGAGGACGTGGACCTGGTCCTGATGGACCTGAACTACGCGCGCGACACCACCTCCGGGCAGGAGGGCATCGACCTGCTGGGCCGCATCCGCGCGCAGGACGCGTCCCTGCCGGTGGTGGTGATGACGGCGTGGGGCAGCGTGGAGGGCGCGGTGGAGGCCATGCGCGCCGGTGCTCGCGACTATGTGCAGAAGCCCTGGGACAACACGCGCCTGCTGGCCACGCTGCGCACCCAACTGGAGCTGCGCCGGGCCCTGAAGCGCAGCCGCCGGCTGGAGGAGGAGAACCAGCACCTGCGCCGGGGGCAGGGCCATCAGCTCTCCCTGGTGTCCGAGTCCCGGTCCATGCAGCCGGTGCGGCGGCTCATCGACCGGGTGGCGCCGTCCGGCGCCAACGTGCTGGTGACGGGCGAGCACGGCACGGGCAAGGAGGTGGTGGCGCGGCTGATTCACGCGGCCTCCACGCGCTCGGAGCGGACCTTCGTCGCCGTCAACTCCGGTGGCCTGTCCGAGGGCGTCTTCGAGAGCGAGCTGTTCGGCCACGTGAAGGGCGCCTTCACGGACGCGAAGACGGACCGCATCGGCTGCTTCGAGCTGGCGGATGGTGGCACGCTCTTCCTGGACGAGATTGGCAACATGCCGCTGTCGCAGCAGGCCAAGCTGCTGCGCGTGCTCCAGACGGGCGAGCTGCACCCGGTGGGCTCGTCGAAGACGCGGCGGGTGGACGTGCGCGTGGTGAGCGCCACCAACGTGGACCTGTCGCGGGCGGTGACGGAGGGGCGCTTCCGGGAGGACCTGCTGTACCGCCTCAACACGGTGGAGGTGCAGCTGCCGCCCCTGCGTGAGCGGCGCGAGGACATCCCGCTGCTCGCCGCGCACTTCCTGGCTGAGCAGGGCCGGCGCTACGGCCGGCCCGACGTCCGGCTGTCCCCGGAGGCGCTGGAGGCCCTGCTGTCCTATGCGTGGCCGGGCAACGTGCGCGAGCTGGAGCACGCGGTGGAGCGCGCGATGCTGATGGCGTCGGGCGACGAGGTGACGCAGGAGGACCTGCTGCTCAAGCGGGCCGGCCGCGAGGGCCTGGCGCGCCTGGAGGAGATGACGCTGGAGGAGGTGGAGCGCTACCTCATCGAGCGGGCGCTGGCGCGGCACGAAGGCAACGTGAGCGAGGCGGCGAAGGGGCTGGGGTTGTCGCGCAGCGCGCTGTACCGGCGGCTCCAGTACTACGGCATCAAGGGCGCTCGGTGAGCGAGGAGCGCCGGCTACCGCCGCATGACCTGCAGGTGCTCGGGCTCGCGTGGCTCGCGGGCCTGCCGGGCTCGGTGGCCGCGCTCGTGCTGGTGTGGCTGGGGGACTTCTCCACCAAGGTGCAGTGGACGCTGACGTCCCTGGTGGTGGGCACCTTCCTGGGCGTGGGCCTGCTGGTGCGCGAACGGGTGATGCGGCCGCTGCACGCGGTGGCCAACCTGCTGGCCGCGCTGCGCGAAGGGGACTACTCCGTGCGCGGCCGAGGCGCGCGGGCGGGGGACGCGCTGGGCGAGGTGCTGCTGGAGGTGAACGCGCTGGGGGCCACCCTGCGCGAGCAGCGGCTGGGAGTGCTGGAGGCGGGCGCGCTCCTGGAGCAGGTGATGGAGGAGATTGACGTCGGCGTGCTGGCCTTCGACGGGGCGGGCACGCTGCGGCTGGTGAACCGCGCGGGCGAGCGGCTGCTGGGCGCGTCACGCTCGCAGTTGGTGGGCAAGGGCGCCGGAGCCCTGGGCCTGACAGACCTGCTGGCGGGCGACGTGCCTCGCAGGCTGACGCGCTCCTTCACGGAGGAGGGGGGGCCCTACGAGCTGCGGCGAGGCTCCTTCCGGCAGGGTGGCCTGCCACACCAGTTGGTGGTGCTCGCGGACCTGCGGCTGGCGTTGCGTGAGCAGGAGCGCGAGGCCTGGCAACGGCTGGTGCGGGTGCTGAGCCACGAAATCAACAACTCGCTGGCGCCCATCGGCTCCATCGCGGAGGCGCTGCGCGACACGTTGCTCATGGCGCCGCGTCCGTCCGACTGGGAGGAGGACGCGAAGAGCGGGCTGGGCATCGTCGCCCGTCGCTCCCAGTCCCTGGCGCGCTTCATGTCCGCCTACGCCAGCCTCGCGCGGCTGCCGCCTCCGACGCTGGGGGCGGTGGAGGTGGACGCGTGGGTGCGCCGGTCGGTCGCGCTGGAGAAGCGCCGGAAGGTGGGCGTGCGCGCGGGCCCCGGGTTGGTGCTGCGGGGCGACGTGGACCAGCTGGAGCAGCTGCTCATCAACCTGGTGCGCAACGCGGTGGACGCGGTGTTGTCCGTGCCGGAGGGCGCGGGGGACGTCTGGGTGTCCTGGGCCGTGCTGTCGCCGGGCGCGGTGGAGGTCTGGGTGGAGGACGAGGGCCCCGGCATGACGGACACCGGCAACCTCTTCGTGCCCTTCTTCACCACCAAGCCCCAGGGCAGCGGCATCGGCCTGGCGCTCAGCCGGCAGATCGCCGAAGCCCACGGGGGCAGCCTGCGCCTGGAGAACCGCCCCGAGGGCAAGGGCTGCCGCGCGCGCTTGAGGTTGCCTCAGGGCGCGTGAGCCTCAGGCCACCTGTGCGCGGGCCGTCGCGGGAGGCGCGTCGTACTCGGGCGTGAGGTCCACCACGTCGATGGTGAGCAGGTGGTAGACGATGCAGTTGCTCACCCAGAAGAACAGCGCGCTGTAGTGGACGTAGACGAGCGGTGAGCCGGGCCACACCTGGAGCGGATGGTTGAAGACGTTGGCCGCGATGTAGCCGCCCACCCACTCACCCACCCAGCACGCCGCGGCGCCAATGGCCAGCCGCGGCCAGACCTTCACGCGGCGCGGGTAGAACCAGAAGAAGTGGAGGCTCCACAAGAGCGCCACGCAGCCGGCCCACAGGATGAGGCTCCCGAAAGAGAACCAGTGGTACGGCGACCTGGGGAACACCCAGCCCCAGTCCCCATTCATCCACCGCCAGGCCACGTTCTGCGCCAGCTCCATGAACCAGAAGAGCGGGGCGACGTAGAGCACCTGCGTCAGCAGGACGCGCAGGAAGGTGCCGGAGTTCTGCCAGGTCAGCCTCGCGGGCCGGGCGAGCGAAGTCATGAGGTCCCTTGCGGCGGCGATGGGTGGTCCGGTGCCGCGTCACCAGTCAGTACGTGATGAGTCCCATTTCTTGGGAGAAGGGCGGCGACAGGTGGTTGCGCGGAGGCGCCAGAGTCCCGGTGGGAGGCGCCGTTGAAACAGCCATTTCCAGGAAGGTCAGCAAGAGAGGTGGTTTCGCACCCGTTGGCCTGGGACGGGAAGGGCCCCAGAATCCGCCGGATGATTGCCACCCCCCGCCTGTATCACCGACTCGGCCAGCCGCCCGCGCTGCTCCTGGCGCTGCTGTGCACCGTGGGCGCCGGCGCCCGCGCGGAGGCCCCCATCCAGCGCTCCTTCCTGCGCCTGCCTTCGTCCAACGGGCATGGCGCGGTGATGCTGGACGTGGAGCAGCGAAAGGTGACGCACTTTCGCGAGCACCTGTTCGCCACCGAGGAGCCCGTCATCGACGCGGCGGGCAATGACGTCTTCGAGAATGGCCACCCGAAGGTGATTCACTCCCGCGACCTGCTCTTCGACGCGTTCTTCGGGCTGCGCTCCGGGGGCACGCAGCGCTGGCTCAGCACGCAGGAGGCGGACCGGGACGCCAGCGGCTACGCGGCGTGGGCGCCGGAGAAGACGGGCGGAACGGGGCTGGGCGCGCTGGTGCAGCGGGTGGGGACGCTGGAGGCGACGACGTTCGTCTTCGCGCCGCAAGGCCTGCCGCACGCGTCCTTCGTGATGGCGCTGCGCGTGCGCAACACCGGCGCGGCGGCCGTCACCGGTGTGAGCGCCTTCTCGCTCCACAACTTCCACCTGGGCTTCGGTCGGCCGGGGGTGATGGCGGACCTGGAGGAGAATGGCGAGACGGTGGAGCTGAGCGGCGACGACTTCGTGGAGAAGGGCTTCGCCGGCGTGCTGGTGGCGCGGCCGTTGGGCGCGGTGGCGCGGAAGGCGGCGTGGCTGTCGGCGACGACGGGCGCGCAGAACGCCTACACGGTGGTGAATGGCGGCGGTGGGCAGGACCTGCGGGACTTCACGGCGCAGCCCTCGGCGGGGACGGGCTGGGCGACGGCGTACCAGTTCAACCTGGGGGACATCCCGGCGGGCGCGGAGCGGTGGGTGGGCGTGGCCTTCGCGCACCACGGTGACCCCGCGTCCGGGGCCACCGCGCGGCAGTGGCTGACGGAGTACGCGGGCGCGTCCGGCGCCCAGGCGCTGGTGGACGCGGAGGTGGCGCGGTGGGCGGCGTTCCAGGCGGACACGGTGAAGGTGCCGGCGGGCATGTCGGCGGACGAGGAGTCGCTGCTGCGGCACTCGGCGGTGGTGCTGCACATGGCGCAGGTGCGCTCGCGCGACGTGTACCTGCGCGAAGCGCTGTCCCGGGATGGCGAGCCGCGCCGCACGCGCTTCAAGGCGCCCGACGGGACGACGGCGACGCTGCCGGGCACGGTGCGCCACGCGGGCTACGGCGCGGTGCTGGCGAGCCTGCCGCCCGGGCAATGGACGTATGCGTGGATTCGGGACGGGGCCTACGCGGCGGCGGCCATGGCCACGCTGGGGATGCAGGCGGATGCCCGTGACGCGCTGGCCTATTACCTCAACGCGGACAGTGGCCGCTTCCAGCACTGGCGTGAGCTGGAGCCGTATTCGATGCCGCCGTACATCATCACCCTCACGCGCTACCACGGCTTCGGCGTGGAGGAGACGGACTTCAACGAGGCGGGGCCGAACCTCGAGTTCGACGGCTTCGGGCTCTTCCTCTGGGCGCTGCGGCACTACGAGCGGACGACGGGCGACACCACGCTGGTGGACCAGACCTGGCCCACGGTGTCGACGAAGGTGGGGGACGCGCTGGTGGCGCTCATCGACCCGGTGACGGGGCTCATCCGTCCGGACTCGTCCATCTGGGAGACGCACTGGAACGGGCGGCAGCGCTCCTGGACGTACACCAGCCTCACGGCGGCGCGCGGCCTGTGTGACGCGGCGGAGCTGGCGCGGCGGGTGGGAGACACGGAGCGCGCGCAGCGCTACCGGCAGGCGGGCGAGTCCTTGCGTCGGGCGATGGCGGAGCAGCTGACGGACAGCACCTTCGCGCTGGCGTCGAACCTGGAGGAGCTGAAGACGGGCCGGGGCTACTGGGACGCGGCGGTGTTCGACGCGTTCGCCTTCGAGCTGTTCGACCCGGCGGGGAAGATTGCCCAGGCCACGTACCGAGGCCTGGACCTGCGCCTGTCCTCACCGGCGGGGGCGGGCTGGCAGCGCAACGATGACCGGTATGACCACCCGGGTGGCGCGGACATGAGCCCCTGGGGCGGCGAGTACGACAGCGCGGAGTGGGTCATCGTCAGCCTGCGCGGCGCGGTTGCCAAGCGCATGGGCGGCGATGTGGCGCGTGCCGACCGCGTGCTGAAGTGGGTGACGGACCAGTCGCTGAAGAACTACCTGGCCGTGGCGGAGACGTATGACGAGCTGAACGGCACGTACAAGTACAACACGCCCATGGCGGGCTTCGGCGCGGGCGCCTATGCGCTGGCGCTGGACCACCGCGCGGCCGGAGTGAGCGACCCGGCGTGTGGCGCGTACTTCGACGAGAGCACGTTGACGAAGCAGCCGGACGCGGGCACGGGCACGCCGGACGCGGGCACGCAGCAGCCGGACGCGGGGCCGCAGACGCCCGACGCGGGCACGCCGCCGGATGACGGTGGAGGCGTGGGGGGTGGCGGTGGCGGCTGCAACGCGGCGGGACCGGGCGCGGTGGCGCTGTGGGTGGTGCTGGCCTTCGTGGGCCTGGCCGTGGCGCTGCGCCGTCGCGGAGCCTGAGCGCGGGCGGCGCGCGGTGGGCGGACCGCCGCGCGCTGTCTCGGGTATTGGCCTTCACGGGGCCTGAGCGGGGAGCGGCTCTCCGGGCGCGTTACAGGGCACTGGCGAACTTCGCGGCGATGGGCGCGGCGACGCGCCCGCCCACGCCGCCGCCTTCCACCAGGACGGCGAAGCCCACGCCCTTTCGAAAGCCGATGAACCACGCGTGCGTGGGCAGGGGCGCCACGGTGCCGAACTCGGCGGTGCCTGTCTTGCCGCCGAGCCCGGGGACCTGCCTGCCGGCCTTCCCGGAGCCCTCCGTCACGACGGCGCGCATCAGCGCGGACAGCGGCGCCCGGACGCCGTCGGAGAGCGGGCTGCTCGGTCCGCCGTCCAGTCCCTCCACGAGGTAGGGCGCGCGCCACTCGCCGGACTCCGCCGCCGCGGCGACCGAGGCCATGTGCAGGGGCGTCGCGAGCACCCGTCCCTGGCCGATGGCGGCGGCCGCCAGCTCAATGGCATCGGCGGGCGCGGGGAACGAGGCCCCGGCGGAAGTCAGGCCGGGGAAGTAGGACACATCGAAGCCGAAGCGGCGAGCCGCGGCGCCCAGCGCGTCACCGCCGAGCCCCGTCGCGAGCGTCACGAACGCGGTGTTGCACGAGTGGGCGAACACCTGTCGCAAAGTGGTGTCGCCCAGGGACTCCCCTTCGAAGTTCCGGAAGGGCTTGGTGCGCACCATCGTCATGGGTGGGCACGCGACAGGAGAGTCCACCCGCATGCCTCGGGCGAGCAGCGCCTCCGTGGTGACGACCTTGAACGTGGACCCGGGCGGATAGCGGCCGGTGAGGGCACGGTGCAGTGGCTGCGAGAGCGGCCGGCTGGCGACGGCGAGGATGGCCCCCGTGCCGCTGTCCACGGCGACGAGGGCCGCGGGGTGTGCCACGCCGTCGAGCGCGGCCTCCGCGGCGGCCTGGACCTCGCGGCGCAGCGTGGTGGACAAGGGCGCGCCCGGCTCGCCCTCGAAGTGGAAGAGGGCCTGCGTCTTGCCCCAGGGGCGCATGAGCAGGACGTCGCCGGAGGGGCTGCCCGCGAGCTGGACCTCGTAGGCCCGCTCCAGGCCGGAGAGGCCCACGAGGTCACCGGGCAGATAGGTGGGACCCATCAGGGGAAGCAGCTCGGCTGTCACCTCGCCGATGCGGCCCAGGGTGTGGGCGGCGAAGCCGTCCTCTGGGGTACGGATGCTCTTGCGGCGGAAGAAGATGCCGGGCACGGGGGCCAGCGCCGGGCGCACCTGTTGGTAGCGCTCGGGCGGGAGGTCGATGATGGGCACGAAGCGGCTCGTCGCCGTGCCCGCCGCGCTCATCGCTGCGTCGAACCGCGCGGTGCTCACGCCGACCTGGGCCTGGAGCGCCGCCGCCACGTCCGAGCGGCTCCGGACGCGGGTGGGGTCGACGCCGATGGTGATGACCTCGCCTTGCAGGGTGAGGGGTGTCCCCCGCGCGTCGAGGATGTCGGCCCGCTGTGGTGCGGTGCGGGTGCGGGAGAACAGGTCACCCTCGCGGGCTTCTGGGTGCAGCGTGGCGGGAGTCCACTGGACGCGCCAGTGGCCTTGGTGCCGGACGAAGCGCAGCGCGCCCTCCAGCTCCCATTCTCCGAGCCCGCGCAGCAGATGCACGGCGCGGTAGGTGGCCACCCGGGCGTCGCCATCGCGCTGGAAGGGCCCGAGCTCGAACTGGGAGGAGACGATGCGCAGCCCGTCGCGGAACTGCTGGTGCATCACCTCGAAGTACGCGGGCGGGTTGACGGCGGCGCGCCGCATGGCGGCGACATCTCCCGCGGCCCAGGCGTGCAGGTAGGCCTCGGCCTCGGCGACCGGGCCGGTGACGGCGGGTTCGGGGACGGGCAAAGGGGCAGGGGCCGCCGGCCTGGACGCGCAGGCCGCCAGGAACGCGGCCATCAGGGCCAGGACTCCAACCTTCCACGCTCGCCAGGACACGGGCGGAACTCTGTTGCGCACGAGCGCGGAGGGGTCAAGGAATCCGCCGCCGAGGGCACCCTGAGTGCGGCCAGGGGATGGAGGTCAACAGACTGCGCGACCGTGGACGGCGTCCCCGGCGCTGGAGCGTCCACCGGGCGCCACGGTGGACTCGGACGCGGCGCGGCGCCCGAGCGAGGACGCGGCCGGGAATGCACGGCGCGACCATCCTTGGGCGTGCAGGTTCGCCGCGGATGCGCTGGAGTGGGGCGCATGATGGAAGCAGCCCTGGAGGCCTTGGCGCGGCAGGCGCTGGAGCGGTGTCGCGCCGCGGGCGTTCGCCTGGCGTTGGTGGAGGCCTGCACGGGCGGCCTGCTGGGCGCGACGTTGACGGAGGTGCCCGGCGCCTCCGCGGTGGTCGAGCGCGGCTTCATTCCCTATTCGTACGAGTCCAAGGTGGAGCAACTCGGCGTGCCGCTGGCGTTGCTGCAAGCGCATGGCTCCGTCAGCGCGGAGGCGGTGGAGGCCATGGCCCACGGTGCCCTGGCGCGCTCCACGGCGGACTGGGTGCTGGTGGAGACAGGCATCGCGGGACCCGGAGGCGGCATGCCGCAGAAGCCCGTGGGCCTGGCCTACCTCGCGGTGCTCCAGCGGGGTGGACAGGCCACGGTGGAGCGGCACGTCTTCACTGGGGACAGAGCCGCGGTCCGGCGCGCCATCGTGGGACGGGGGCTGGCGCTGCTGGTGGAGCGGTTGGGCGCATCCTGATGGCCTCTGGGAGCGCGAATGCAATCGGGGGCAATGCGATGCCTTGAAAGCCCCCATGCTGCCGTCCGTGGGTGGCCAGGTGCCAGTGAATGGCGCACGCAATTGAGGTAGAGTTGCCTGAAGTGGCGCCGCATGTCGCCCCCTGGCTGCCCTGCAACTCAGGCGGGTTCTCATTCCTGGGGCGGACATTGATGCCCACGAGTCTTTCGGTCACCAGTCTGGGGATGCTCTCGTCGGTAGGGTACGACGTAACGACTGCGTGTGCCGCCATCCGGGCTGGTATCAGTTGCGCGCGTCCGCTGTCCTACTTCAGGGTCCTTGATGAAGAGGCCCAGGACACGGTTCCGTTGATGGGGCATCCCCTTGAGGGAATGGCCAGCGGCTTCGTGCTGCTGGGGTTCTGGGTACGGGTCGCCCGGGCGTGTCTGGATGACCTGCTGGCGTATGGCGACCTTCCGGAGATGGACGACACCTCCTTTTGGGGCCGTACCGGGTTGGTGGTGGCGTTGCCCACCTGGGATGCTCAGCGCTACCAGGAAGTTCCTCGTCCGTGGAACGACCACGACGCAATGGGGGCGCGTTTCCTGGAGCGACTGAAGCGCAGCATGTCCTGGCGCCTTGAGCCTCGATATGTGGCGGTTGTTCGCAAGGGGCATGCGGGGGGGGGCAGCGGGGCTCAGTCTTGCCCGAAGGTGGATGGATGAGGGGCTTGAGCGGGTCGTGGTGCTCGCCGTTGACTCCTACCTGGACCCATTCACCTTGGAGTGGCTGGAGTAGCGGCGCCGCCTGAAGACGAGCGAGCGTCCCGTGGGCTTGATGCCAGGAGAAGCGGGGGCTGCGGTTTTGGTGGAGTCGCGCGGCGCCGCGCAGCGCCGCGGAGCCCGAATCCACGCATCGATTCGTGGTTTCGCGACGGCCCAGGAGCCCCGGCACCTCTTTCAGGACAAGCCGAACACGGGAGAAGGGCTCGCCACGACGATTGCCACCTGCCTGGATGCCGGAGGCCGTGGCGTTCACTTCCGAGGAGACGTGGTCGTGGACCTGAATGGAGAGGAGTGGCGGGCGAAGGAGTGGGGCCACGCGCGGGTGAGGCTCTCCTCGCGGCTCGATGGCGTTGCCAAGTGGATTGTTCCGGGGACCTCCGTTGGCGACGTGGGTGCAGCCAGCGGACTGGTCGGATTGTGCGTGGCGGTCCGCTCGCTGACGCGACGCTATGCAACGGGGCCTCAGGTGCTCGTCGTCTCCAGCTCGGAATGGGGTGATGCGGGCGCGGTCCTTCTTGAAGGAGAGGTGTAGGCATGTCAGACGCATCGGAAGAGCAACACCTCAAAGATGTCGCCGCGCAGTTCCACGAGGGAGCCGCAGATACGTCGGTGGGCAAGTGCCTCAACCGGCATGTCTCTGTCTGGAAGGCGCACTCATGTTCGCATCGCTGGCAGGCCTGGCTTCACGCGTCCGATGACAAGGCGCTCTACGACTGGCCCAAGTACAAGCGCTTCGTGGACGAGAATCAGCCGATCCGCACCAACGCGAAGCAGAACTACACAACGAGCGACAAGTCTGGAAATACGACGGTCTGGCCTGTCTACCCTGCATTCTACAAGGAGTTCCTTGATGCTCCACAACCACACGATTGGGACGTAGGGCAACTGGGGAACTTCCGGCATAGCTGCGTGGTTCCCTACTACCACAACGCGCACCATATCGTGACGAACTCGGAGCTGCGAAACGCCATCAACAGGCTGACCTCGAAGTTCGAGTCGCGCGTGCCTGACGCCAACGCCTTCGTGCGTGGCGGTCTGCTGAAAGTCGGGTATAATCTCAATCACAAGATGAACATGACTGTCCTTCCAATGGACAAGGCCATCGCGGACGAGTTGGGCTTGCCTCGCCACCTGGACCAGGTGACGGATCGGGCGCATCCCATCTACTCCCATCAGGTCAAGGATGAGCTTGAGGGCATCATGGCCGATTACGCCCAGACGCTGGAATCGGTCGCCAACGCGGGACAGGACCACGTAATGCCCAACTATTCCCTCTCCAAGGCGAAGCTGGAGTCCCTCTCGAAGACCATCTACGCGAAGATCGTCTCGAACGTCCGCCCGCCAGGGTACGACGGCACGCTCAACACGGTGCTGGGACCTCCTCGGCGGAGACCGGCCGCGCCCAGGGTGCTGGGCAAGCGCAAGGCGCAGTAGGGAATCGATTCTTCCATGAACTACTTCATGATCGAAACCTTGGGCGACACGAACGACAGTTCGCTCTGTCTGCTCGATAGCGAGCCCGAAGGCATGGGGCTGGAGAGCTATTACCTGTCCGTGGGCAAGAAGGCCGCCCCCTTCTTCCCAGCGGATGCCAGACTCCATATGAGCGAGGCGTATCCAGGCATTCAAACGGGCTCTCTGATAGGGAACTTCAAGCGCTTTCTCATTGTGGATTCGAAGACTCGCGAGATATTCGCGCGACGGTGCTCGGGGATGGAGGTCGAATACCTCCCCTTCACCCTCTATAATCACAAAGGGCGCATCCATTCGCGCGACTATGGGTTCATCAATCCCATTGGTGCGTTTGACTGCCTGGACTTCCAGGAGAGCCAGATTGAGTATCTGGGCCAGGACATCGTGCGGATCGAAGAGCGAGTGCTCGACCCGCGGAAGTTGAAACATGCGCCAGACTTGTTCCGTATTGACAGGGACACGCAGCGATATGTGGTCAGCGAGCGACTGGTAGACGCACTGGAGGCGTCAGATCCCACCAATATCCTGGTCACGGAGCTGGCGCAGTCGGGTCACCTGTGACTGTTCGCGAGAATCCCGTGACCTCGAAGTTTCTGCCGGTATTTGCCAAGAATGCACTGCTGGAGGCACATCAGGCGCTGCCTGGACTCATCGACGGTTCCGCGAAGGAAGCGGATGTCCTGGCGGTGTGCGGGCACTTCCGCCGCAGGGGCCTGTGCGAGTTGCTCCTCGAGGGAGCGCCCGAGCGCCTCCATCGGTTTCTCTTCATGAGCGGCTGCGCCTACCTGCATTTCCTTGAGCGTGCTGTACCCGCTGCGAGGCACGTCAGCAAGGCAGCTCCATTCTTCGACGCACTGGCGAGCATGGACCTGCAGAGGGCTCGGCGCATCGCGCTGGCCAGCACCGCTCCCTTCAATCCGAAGCGGGAATATGAAGAGGACTTCTTGTATGTGCAGCGCCTCATGGGGATGGTTGCTCAGCGAACGGAGCCTGCGGAGGTGCGAGCGCGCCACGCCGCCTTGTGCATGGAGACGGATGATGCCCGGTGGCATCTCGTGGAAGCGCTCCTGCACGACGATACGGCCAGGCTCAATGACGCGTTGACGCGAATGCTGCGAGAGGAGGCCTCGAGGTGGCGCAGGCTTCACGAAGAAGGCGCCGTGCGTGAGGAGGAAGCCGCTACCGAAATGCATGTGTGCATCGAGGGGCTGGCGTTGGCGTGGTTGGCCCAGCAGAGAGGCCTCGGGACGTTGTCTGACTACCCGCAGGTCCCCTCCCTGGCCCGAATCGTGCCCGACGAACGCCCGGCGGCGGAGCTCTGGATGGACCCGATGCGCTGGTAGCACCGGCCGGCTGTTCTTCAGCCCCGCAGGCCCTCGGCGAAGGGGCGGCTGTACGACGACGCCGGTGTCGCGCGTGCTTCCGTCCACGCCTGAAGTTGCGTGGACACCCAGCGGCGCGTGGGCACCTGAATGGCGCCCCGGCTGCGGAACGCCAACTCCAGGGCCAGGGCATGCCGCCTTCGCATGGGCGCCGTCGTGAGCGCCTCCAGGAGTGCCTGAGGCGTCAGTGGCTGGCCCGCGAGATACCGCTGCCTGGCGTCGAACCGGGGCCGGTTCTCCTGCCACCAGGCCGCGACCCGCTCCGCGTGAGGAACGGGCAGCGCGTCCTCGGGCTTGAGCTTGAGGTCCGCATCCAGATCCTCGGACTCCAGGGGCGCGGGCTCCTCGGGCTCTTCTTCTGGGGGCCTGACGAATGGCCCTTCGATGCGGAGTCCCGTGATGGCGCTGAAGGCCTCGCCCGCGAGCGCGGCCGTGGCCTTGTCGTGCAGCTGCTCCAAGCAGGCGTCCGCGGCCGCCAGCCGTCCAGAGAAGCCAAGCGCCCACAAGACGTCAGGCCGGCGCGGCTCCACGGAGAGCAGCCCCAGGAGGACCTTGAGGTCACGCTCGTCGCCATTCAGGGCCAGCGCGAGCAGAGGCAGCCGGCCTCCACGCCCTTGAGGCTCCGCGGCAGCCTGGCAAGTGGCCCATGCGTTCCGGTGCCCCGCCTGGAGGCCGGCGGCGATGGCGGCCTCCCGAAGCAGCGGATCATTGGACTCCAGCGCGCGTTGAATCGCGGTGGGCTCAACCGCCACCCGGCTGCGGCTGGCGGCTCGCAGCGCGGCGGCGGCGACCAGGGGATGCGGATGTGTGACGAATGGCTGGCACAGCGGAGCGTCGACAAGGCCTTGTGCGCCGAGCGTGTCCAGGGCGAGCGCCTGGAGCTCGGGGCGGGTGTCGCCCTGCTTCAACAGCGACGACAGCCCTGCGCCGAGGTCGGGCGGGCAGTTGAGTTCGAAGGCGCGTTGGAGCGGCGTGAGCGTGGGGGGCTCCGCCTCGGCAAGCGCGGCCAGGAGCGCGGCGGGCCCAGTCGGCGCATCGCTTCCAAGGAGCGCCAGGGTGGCTGCGACGATGCGCTCTGGCTCTTCGGACGTGAGCGCGGGCTCGAGCAGCCGCCGGGCAACCGGCGCTCCTCCCAGTACCAGCCCATCCACGTGGGCCGCGAGCTGTTCCTCCAGCTCCGCGACGTCGGCCAGGGTGAAATCGGGAGCGTCGAGGGCTTGCTCCCACTGGCTCCATCGGAACGCGGCCTCGTCGAGGTGCGTTTCATGGATATCCCAGCGCAACAACCGTCCATCACGTTTGGCCATGGTCGGGCTCGGAGGGTCAGACCTCTTTGTCGCAGACGAGGCACTTGGGCTTGCCTTCGCTTCCACCCATGGTGATGACAGGGCCCTGCATGACGGGGAACGGCGGCGTGTTCTTGTCGTTGTGGAGCATCAGGTCGAAGGCGCGGGCCACGTTCTTTCCTTCGAACTTCACGTCGAAGGAGAAGTTGACGAACTCCGCCTTACCCTTCGTCTTGCCGGAGACCACGCCGCCTCCCGCGGTGCCGGCCTCGTCGCCGGTGCTCGTCTTGAAGTTGGAGTCCTTCACGCAGACCGGGTTGCCGGCCACGGAGACCTTCTTCGTGCCCTTGTCGGTGTCGGAGGACTGGGCCACGTTGGGGTAGGGGATGGGCACGGGGCCAGCCGGGCTGGGCGTCTTGCACACGTCCGGGAAGGCGACGGTGACGCCGCCGCTGTCCTTCGTCACCACGGACATCTTGTTCACACCGGTATTGACGGGCATGCCAACCACCTCCAGGGGAGCAGGATACCCCAGTGGGGCCACGCGGTGCGAGTCGAGCAGCCGCGCAGCCGGAGCGCGGCTGCGCTGCTGGATACATGCCCCTACGCTGGCTCCGCTCAGGCCGCCTTGGGCGCGCTCACACCCTGGGCGGTGACCTTCAGGCCCCGCACCTCGTGGAGACCCTCTCCCAAGGCAACGTGTCCACGCCAGAGGAGCGTCACCTGCTCTTCGTCGGTGTCCAGGGTCACGGTGTCCAGGTGCATGGGGGGTGTCGCGTCCTCGCCGCCCGCGAGCGCCACGGTGACGACCGGCGCGGACTGGCCGGGGAGCGCGAAGGACAGGCGCCCCTTGGGCGAGACGCCGGCGATGATGACCGGCTCGTCCCCCTTCAGGTAGCCAGGGGCGATGAGGCCCGGCGCGGCGGCGTTGAAGAATCGCCGGTCGAAGTCCTTCGGCAGCATGGGCTTGCGCGTCTTGCTCCAGGCCTCGTCGTAGGTGCCGCCGTACCTGGCGCGAGGTTGCCAGTGCGGGGAGATGAAGCCGAAGCCAGCGGGCACCACCTTCTGGCCGAAATCACGCAGGGGCTCCGTGGCGGGGTCCTCCAGGTTGGGCAGCTTCAGTCCCTCCTCGAAGTGGCGAGGACTGGCGCGGAAGCCCACGCCCACGGGGTTGCGCGCCTCGAAGGAGGGCTTCGCGGCGTCCGTCCTGTCCCAGCCGCCGAAGGCGCGCTCCCACGTGAGCGGGATTTTGTCGAAGGGGAGCGGCCTGGTGGCGGTGACGTGCCCCATGCTCTTGAACCAGGTCCGCTCGCCCACGACGCGCACGGCCTTCTTCAGTGGCCCGACCTGAAGCGCCACCAGCGCCTCCGTGGCGCCTTTCTGGGGCGGGTAGGCATGGCCAATCAGCGCCACGTCCGTGGCAAGCTTGATGAAGGCGCTCTCGGGTTCGTGTTTGTCGCTGGACTCGCCGGGCTTGCCCCAGGACTCACCGCTCCACGTCACGGGCACCTGCTCGTCCGCGAGCTTCAGCCCGGAGGGCCCGATGGCATATGTGGCCTTCACGACGAGCAGCAGCAGAGGACTCCCGTCCTCGTCGGCGAGGCCCATCATGTCGAAGGCGAAGGGGGTCTCGTTCTCAAGGGTGGGGTGTCCCATGGCTTTTCGAATCGGCGGGCAGGAGGTCCGGCAGCGCCAGCGCGGAGGCGCAGTGTAGCAGTCATGCCTCGGGTTGTTCCGCGCGTGCCGTCACTTCGCCTACCACGCCCCCACCATCAGCAGGCCCGCCAGCCCCGCGTAGAGGGGCACGTTGAGCGCCAGGGTCAGCCGGTTGATGCGGCGGAACCGGGACTGCGCCTCGTCCGCGAACCAGATGCCGTCCTCGCCCGTGGTGCGGCCCTCCACGGCGTGGAAGAACAGGGCCGCGTAGGCGACCTCGACAATCAGGCTCACGAGCACCAGGCCCAGGAAGGCCAGGGCCCACAGGTCCTCGGGGCCGAGCACGCCCAGCCACCGCGCCCGGCCCCAGTACAGGCCTCCGAGCACCAGCGCGATGCACGCGACGTCGTGGGCCACGCCATATGGGGGCCGCCAGCGCTTCATGCCGTAGAGCAGGTACAGCTCCGCCACGCCTCGCAGCCACATGAAGGCGGCGAACGCGCCAAGCACGCCTCGCGCCTCCTCCGGCACCGCCGCGTCCAGCGCCACCAGCGGGCACGCGAGGAACCACAAGAACACCGCGTAGAAGAGCCACGCCAGCTTGGGGCCGGAGATGCGTCCGCCTCGCGAGCCCTTCACGTTCTGCGCGTGGCGGAACGCGCCCGCCGCCACGATGCAGACAGCGGCCAGGATGGCGAGGAGGGCTCGGGTGTGCGGAGAGGGCATCGGAAGGTGCGCGCTGGAGGACCTGCGCCCGGAGTTTGCAACGCCCTGGGCATGGCATGGATGCACGGACAGGAGGGGCTCATGCAAGCCCCTGACCTGAATGGACAGCGCGCGCTCCACGGGGCACGCTCCGCACGCGCGCGGCGACGCGCCTTGGTGGGAGGCGGGCTTCGATGAGCGTTGGTCCCGGGGTGAGCCCGGCTGCACAGGTGTACATCCCGCTGCACACGGCGCCCCGCGTCGAGCGCTGGGGCTGGGTCTGGCCTCGCTGGAACGACCCGCGCCTGCCCTTCGCCTTTTTGCTGACGCTCTACGGTGTGCTCGGCTTCACCTTCTTCGGCTTCAACCGCAACCCGTGGCAGATGGCCACCATCGTGGTGACGGGCAGCGTGCTGGACGTCGCGCTGGGCTGGGGGCTGAAGCGGCAGAAGGTCGTGCCCCTGAGCGCGTACATCTCCTGCTGCTCGCTGGCGCTGCTGCTCAACTACTCGCATTCGAGCTGGCTGCTCCTCCTGCCGGTGTGGATCGCCATCGGCTCGAAGTACGTGCTCACCTTCCAGGGCCGCCACGTCTTCAACCCGTCGATGTTCGGCGTGGCCATGTCGCTGCTCTTCACCCGGGAGCTCATCACCGCCGCGCCCGCCTACCAGTGGGCCAACGGCGAGGTGGCCCTCTCCGCCTTCATCCTCATGGCGGCGCTCGTGCTCTTCTTCTTCCGGGTGGGGCGCGGGTGGCTGGTGGTCAGCTTCCTCGGCTTCTATGCGCTCCAGACGGCGCTGCGCGCCTACGTGCTCCGGCATCACCTGCCGCCAGAGGTCCTCTTCCTCGGCACGCTGGGTGCGCCGTCGTTCTTCATCTTCGTCTTCTACATGCTCACCGACCCGGCCACGTCTCCGGGCACGCGGCGCGGGCAGATACTGCTGGCGCTGGCGGTGACGCTGGTGGACCTGGTGCTGCACTTCAAGGAGAGCGTCTACACGTTCTTCTATGCGGCCCTCACGTGCGCCGCGGTCCGCTTCCTGTTCGTCCACGCGCGCGCCGCCTGGCAGCGCGGAGGGCGCGAGTCACTGCGCACGCTGGTGTCCTCCGGTTGGCTGAAGCGCGCCGCGGTGGTGGGCGGGCTGGGTGGCCTCATGGTGGGTGGCTACACCCTGGCCGCCACGCCCGGAGTCCGGACCCCGCCGCTGGACTTCCGCATGGAGCGCGTGGAGGCGCGCGCCGCGGGGCTCGGCTCCACCATGGGCAACACGCTCGAGGAGCTGGACCCTCGGCTGGAGCACGTCGCGAAGTGGCTGGTGGCGGTGGGGGATGCCGTCGCCGTGGGCGACTACGACGGGGATGGCCGGCCGGACCTGTTCCTCACGCACCCGCTGGCCCGGCCCGAGGACCACGCGGTCCTCTATCGCAACCTGGGCGACCTGCGCTTCGAGCGGGTGCCCGTGCCCGCGCTGGAGCGCTTCACCACGCGCTACAGGGAAGAGGGGCTGCCGGGCGGCGGCACCTTCGTGGACTGGGATGGCGACGGCGACCTGGACCTCGCGGTGGCGGTGGCCTTCGGGCCCGTCCGGCTGCTGCGCAACACGCTGCGGGAGACGGGCACCGCGGGCTTCGAGGACGTGACGGAGGCCGCGGGCGTGGCGGACCACGCGGTGAGCCTGGGCCTCACCTTCCTCGACTATGACCGGGATGGGCACCTGGACCTGTTCGTCCTCAACGTGATGACCACGCACCTGCCGGGCTACGCGCCTCCGGTGCCGCTCAACCTTTTCCGTCTGCCCGAGCCCGAGCACGCTGAAGACCGCCGCATGTTCCGCTTCATGCATGACGGCTGGCACAACGCGGCCAACGGCGGGCTCAACGCGCTCTACCGGGGCCGGGGTGACGGCACCTTCGAGAAGGTGGACATCGCAGCCATGGGCATGCCGCAGACGCACTGGTCACTGGCGGTGAGCACGGTGGACTTCAACCGCGACGGGTGGACGGACCTGTACGTGGCCAACGACTTCGGACCGGACGACGTCTACCTCAACGAGGGCGGCACGCACTTCCGCCGCGTCGCGGGCCGGCTCTTCGGTGAGATTGGGAAGGACACGTACAAGGGCATGAACGCCTCCGTGGCGGACTTCGACCGCAATGGCTGGTTGGACCTGTACGTCTCCAACGTCCACCACTCGCTCCAGGCGGAGGGCAGCCTGCTGTGGATGGTGGGCCCCGGGAAGGACGCCTTCACGCCAGCGTTCCGGGACGAGGCCACCTTCCGCGGCGCGCTCAACGAGCGGCGCTTCGGGTGGGGCGCGGCGGCGGGAGACCTGGACAACGATGGCTGGCCAGACCTGGTGCAGGCCAATGGCATGGTGGATGACCGCCTGGACGCGGCGCGGTGGCGCATCCCCGACGGCCAGCGCAAGGACTACTGGTACGTCAACCACAAGCTGATGCAGTCCGGCCCGGAGGTCCACACGTTCGCGGACAAGTGGGGCGACATCCGGGGCCGCACCATCTACCCGAATGAAGCGCGCCGCGCGTATCTCAACCTGGGTGACGCGAAGCCCGGCCACTTCGTGGACCTGGCGCGCGAGCTGGGGCTGGACGACCCGGACAACTCGCGAGGCGTGCTCCTGTCGGACCTGGATGGGGACGGCGACCTGGACGCGCTCATCACCAACCAGCACGGGCCGGTGTCGCTGTATCGCAACACGCTGCGCTCGGAGGGGCGCCAGGGTGCGCGCTTCGTGGGGCTCACGTTGGTGGGCCACGGGGGACGCACGCACCGGAGCGCGGTGGGCACCCGGGTGGTCGTCACCTACGAGGAGGCGGGGAAGCAGGTGGAGCAGGTGCGGGAGGTGGGCTTGATGGGCGGCTTCTCCGCGTCGGCGGACGCCCGGCTGCACTTCGGGCTGGGCCGGTACTCGGGGCCCGTGACGGCGCGGGTGCACTGGTACGGAGGGGACGTGCAGGAGGTGTCGCTGACGCCGGACCGCACGCAGGAGCTTCGGCAGCCTCCTGACGCGGAGGTGTTGCAGGGGCGTGCCCGGCCATGATGTCGCCGCTCAAGGGCTCGACGGTGCGGCGTGAAGCGCTCACGGACGCGCAGCGTGGGCGGATGCTGGCGCTGATGCAGCGCTGCTACACGGGCGTGTCGCCGGAGCGGTTCGCGGAGGACCTGGAGGCCAAGCAGTACGTCATCCTCCTCCACACGCGGCGAGGTGGGGAGCTGGTGGGCTTCAGCACGCTGCGCGTCGCCGAGGAGCTCGCGGGCGGGCAGCGGGTGGAGGTGGTGTATTCGGGCGACACGGTCATCCACCCCGACTGGTGGGGACACAAGGTGTTGCAGGTGTGCTTCGGGCGCTTCGTGTTGTCGCGCAAGCTCCGTCATCCCCTTCGGCCGGTGCACTGGCTGCTGTTGAGCGCCGGCTTCAAGACGTACCTGCTCGCGGTGAACTACTTCCCCAGGACGATGCCTCGGCGGGACTGGACGCCGCCGCCTGGCCGCGCCGACTTCCTGCGCGCGCTGGCCGCCCGCTGGTTCGGCGCGCAGTACGACGCGGCGCGGGGCACGCTTCGCTTCCAGGGCGCGCACTATCGCGTGCGGGATGGCGTCGCGCCCATCGACCGCGCGGCGGCCCAGCACCCCGACATCGCCTTCTTCGCCGAGCGCAACCCGCGTCATGGCGAGGGCGAGGAGCTGGTGTGCCTGGTGGAGATTCGCTGGTGGGACCTCTTCCTGGCGCTGGGGCGGAGCGTGTCCGGGCAGCTTCGGGGCTGGGCCCGGCGCGGGTTGAGATACGCGGGCGCCCGCGTGAGGACGTGAGGCCGGCGTGAGCGCTTCCTCCTTGCCGCTGGAGGGGCTGCGGGCCGTGCTCGCTCCCTCCGCGCTGCGCTTCCACCGGGCCTTGCGCCACCCCGAGGCCGCGCAGGCGGAGTGTCTGCGGCGGGTGCTCTGTTCGGCCGCGGGAAGCGTGCAGGCGGCGCGCCTCCCTGGCTTCCACCGCATCCGCGCCGCCCGTGACTTCCAGGACGCCGTGCCATGGGTGACGCCGGACGCGCTGGCTCCGGACGTGGAGCGCATCGCCGCGGGCGAGGCCCGTGTGCTCACGCGTGAGCCGGTGCTGCGCTTCGAGCTCTCTGGCGGCTCCTCGGGCGCCAGCAAGCGGGTGCCCATGACGCGCGGCCTCCTGGCCGAGTTCCAGCGCGCCCTGGCCCCCATGCTCTTCGAGTTGCTCCACCGCCGGCCCGCGCTGCGCGAGGGCGCCAGCTACTGGTCCATCTCCCCGCTGGCGCGAAAGCAGGTCCGCACTTCGGGCGGCATTCCCGTGGGCAGCGCGGAGGACAGCGCCTACTTCTCGCGCGTGCTGCGCCCCTTGCTGTCGCGCATCTTCGCGGTGCCTGGGGCCGTGGGGGCTCTTCCGGACGTGGAGTCCTGCCGCTACGTGACGCTCTGGCACCTTGTCGCGCGCGAGGACCTGGCGCTCCTCAGCGTGTGGAACCCCAGCTTCCTCACGCTCCTCATGGACGCGTTGGAGCGGCACGGGGAGCGACTGGCAGATGACCTGTCGCGAGGGCGCTGTCGGCCGCCTTCGTCCGGCGCCGCACCCGATGAAGCCGCGCTGCGGACGGTGTTGGCTCGGATGCGCTTCTCTCCGCGCCCGGAGCGGGCCTCGCTGCTGCGCGAGGTGCTGCGTGGTGACGGGAGCGCCCGCGCGCTGTGGCCTCGGCTGTCGCTGCTCAGCATGTGGACGGACGCACAGGCCGCTCACGCGCTCCCCGCCGCGTGTCGCCGCTTCCCAGGCGTGGAGGTGCAGGGCAAGGGACTGCTGGCCACCGAGGGCGTCGTCACCGTGCCCCTCTTCGATGCGCCCGCTCCCGTGCTCGCGGTGCGCAGCCACTTCTTCGAGTTCATCGACGGCGAGCACCCCACCGCGCGGCCTCGCCTCGCGCACGAGCTGGAGCGGGGCCGCACGTACACGGTGCTGTTGTCCACCTCGGGCGGCCTGCTGCGCTACCGCCTGGGCGACCTGGTCCGCGTGGAGGGCTTCCAGCACGCGACGCCCTGCCTGCGCTTCGTCGGCCGGGCGGATGCCGTGAGTGATTTGGTGGGCGAGAAGCTCGCCGCCACGCGCGTGGGGGCCGTGCTGGATGCCGTGCTCCCGGACTGCCTTGGCGGCGCGCGGCCCGGCTTCGCCATGCTGGCGCCCGAGTGGAGTCCGGCGCCAGCCTACGTCTTGTTCCTGGAGACGGGCGCCCCCGCCTCTCGGCTCACCGCCGCCGCGGAGGCCGTGGAGCACGCCCTCTGTGAGGGACACCACTATCGCTACGCGCGGGAGCTGGGGCAGCTCGGCCCGGTGCGCGCCGTGCGCGTGGAGGACGGGGCGCGCCGCTACGAGGCCCGCTGCGTCGCGCTGGGCCAGCGCGCGGGCGACATCAAGCCCGTGGACCTGCACCGCCTGACGGGCTGGTCGGACCATTTCTCCGGAGTTGCTCCATGAGACCGCCGCTGCGCCTGCATCCGCGCGACACCTCGCCCGCCCCCAACGTGGACCTGGCGGCCGAAGCCGACCTCACGCGCTGTGGCGCGCTGAAGGACTTCTGGTACGTCGCGTGTCTCTCCACCGAGCTGAAGCCCGGCCAGCCCCTGGCGCGGACCCTCTTCGGCACGGGCGTGGTCCTCTTCCGTGACGCGCACGGGCAGCCCACCGCGCTCCGGGACCGGTGCCTGCACCGCAACGCGCGGCTGTCCCGGGGTGCGGTCTTCGACGGCCGCATCGGCTGCCCGTATCACGGCTGGGTCTACGACGCGTCGGGCGCCGTGGTGGAAGTCCCCTCGTTGGGGCCCTCGCAGCGAAGCGAGTTGCTCGACGCCAACGCCTGCGCGCGGGAAGGGCTGGCGACGGAGCCCTGCGCGCTGGGGCGCCTGACGCGCTTCCCTACCGTGGAGCAGGACGGCCTCGTCTTCGTCTACATGGGTGGCGCCGAGCCCGCGCGGGCCGCGCCGTTCCGCGTGCCTTGCTGGGGCCAGGCGGGGTGGACGGTCTACTTCATGGTGACGCGCTTCCCGAACGGGGTGACGAACCTCGTCGAGAACTTCATGGACGTGCCGCACACGCTCTTCGTGCATCCAGGTTGGTTCCGCAGGCCCGCCAGCAAGCGGGTGCCGGCCACGGTGCGGCGCACGGCGGGCAGCGTGTTGGTGACGTACAAGCAGGCCCAGGACACCGTCACGGGCCTGGGCAGGCTCTTCAACCCGCGCGGGCTGCCGCTGCTCCACACGGACAAGTTCTACGTCCCCAACGTCACGCGCGTGGACTACCTGTGGGGCGAGCACGGCTTCGTCATCAACTCGCAGTGCACGCCCATCGGGCCCACGGACAGCCTCGTCTATACGGCCATCAGCTACCGGTTGCCGGTGGATGTCCCCGGCGCGCTGGTGGGGCGCGCCATGATGCCGCTGGTGCGGTGGTACACGCGGCAGGTCATCCGGCAGGACGTGGCCATCATGGACATCCAGCGCGAGGCCCTGCTGGACGGCCCAGGCGGCGGCGTCTACTCCGGCACGGAGGCGGACCTGCACCACGCCGACATCGAGGCGTATCGCCGCTGGCTGCGGGAGGGCGGCCAGGGCCCGGGGCCCGAGGACACCGAGCGCGACATGGCCTTCTGGATTTGAGGCCGCCGCCGCGCTACGGCGGAAGGTAGGGCAGCTCCACGATGAAGGTGGCGCCCTGGCCTGGCTCGCTCTCCACGCGGAGGGTGCCGCCGTGCGCCACCACGACCTGGCGGGCCGCGTAGAGCCCCAGGCCCAGGCCTCCAAAGGCGCTCGAGGGAACGGCGCGCTCGAAGCGCTGGAAGATGCGCGCCTGGTGCTCGTGGGCAATGCCGATGCCGTGGTCTCTCACGGAGATGCGCGCGTGGTCCGGCGCGCCCTCCACCCGCACCTCGATGGGACGGCCCTTGCCGTACTTGAAGGCGTTGACCAGGAGGTTGCCCACGACCTGCTGAATCCGCAGCGAATCCCACACGCCTTCGACAGGGACGTCCGCCGTCAGGTGGATGGGACAGGCCGCCTCGGCCGCCGGAGTCATGGCGCGGGCGACCGTCTCCCGGACGAGCCCCGACAGGTCGAGCGGCTCCACCATCAAGGGCACCTGGCCCTCTCCCACGCGGGAGGCGTCGAGCAGCCCGTCGATGTGCGTGGCGAGCCGCTCGGTATGGCGGATGGCCTTGTCCAGCCGCTCCAGCAGGCGTCCGCCACCGTCCTTGCGGGTCGCCGCGGAGGGGAGTGATTGGAGCTGGAGCTGGAGCGCCGTCAATGGCGTCTTCAGCTCGTGACTGGCCAGGGCCAGGAATTCATCCCGGTGGTGGAGCGCCTCGCGCAGGGCCTGCTCGGCCTGCTGTCGCTGCTGGACCTCCGCCTCCAAGGCCTGGGCGCGCTGCTGGAGGAGGCTGACCTCGCGCAGGCGCCCCGCCGGGCCTTCGAGCCGTGTGTAGCGCTCGGTGGGGAGGACGTGTGCGTGGGCCTTGCAGACGTCGAGGAAGGGCTGCGCGTGCGCCGCCTGGCCGAAGTGGCCGATGGCGTAGGTGCACAGCAGGGACAGGGGGTACAGCACGCTGAGGTCATTCCACAGCGCCTCCAGCGCCACCGCCACGTCCGGCATCCCATCCATGCAGAGGACATCCACCATCTCGCCGTAGGCGCGGACCTTGGCGCCGGGGCGCGCGGCCGCGAGGCTGTGCTCAATCACGGCGCCGACGACTTCTCGGAAGCGCTCCCAGTCCGGGCGTCTACCCACCATGAAGCGTGACAGGGTCTCGCGGGCGTCGAGCAGGGTGAGCTGACCGCTCGCGATGACCGCCTCGGTGTCCACGCCCGCGGCCATCAGCCGCGCGATGAGCTGCTGACGGTGGCTCGCCTGGGTGATGAGGATGAGCGGGTCTCCGCGTTCGAGCCCGCCCGTGATGTAGGCCTCGACGATGTCGACGACGAAGGCTTCGTCCTCATAGAACTGGACCGTGTGGTCATGCTCCAGGGGATACCCGACGGGCGTTTCGCTGGCGGGCTGCCGGTGGCTGCTCCCGAGAGTTGCGGCGTCGGATGGAGGCATCGTCCTCACCAGGTGCGTGGGCGCCTCATTATTGTGTCGGGGCTTGTCGACGCGGAACGGCCCCCGGGGGCAGTGGAGCGCCCGGAAGCCGTCACTGGCGGGCCGGCGCGCTTGACGCGGGTTCACCGCCGGAAGGCGCACGCGCCTGTCAGGCACAACAAGAATAGGGCCTGAGCGAAGCTCATGCCGTTGTTGGCTTCCGCTTCCGCTTCCTTGAGTCTGATAGAATGCTGCATTGCAGAGGGCACGCCCGCAGTCCAAGGGGGAAACACGCGTGAGTACGATGACGACGTTCGACACCACCCCTGAAGCGCTGGGGGACCTCCTTCGGAGCGTACAGAATGGGCGGACCCAACTCCCCGACTTCCAGCGAGGCTGGGTCTGGGACGACGCTCACATCCGGAGCCTGCTGGCGAGCGTGTCACTCTCATACCCGGTCGGTGCCGTCATGATGCTCCAGGCCGGCGGTGATGACGTGCGCTTCAAGACCCGCTTAGTGGAGGGTGTCAAGCCCGAGGGGCTTCGCGCACCGGAGCGGCTCATCCTGGACGGCCAGCAGCGGCTCACCTCCCTTTACCAGGCGCTGCTCTCCGGTGCCGCCGTCGAAACCCGTGACTCGCGCGGGAATCCGATGAAGCGCTGGTACTACGTAGACATCAACAAGGTCCTCAGTCCGCACCACGACCGTGAAGAAGCCATTGTGAGCCTCCCTGAAAATCGCAAGCTCCTGAACTTTCGGGGAGAGGAGATCGCAGACTATTCGTCCTTGGAGAAGGAGGTCGTGGCGGGGTTGCTCCCACTACGGCTGATGTTCGACACCGATGGTCTCATGCGCTGGCAGATGACGTACCTCCAGGCAGATCCTGCCCACATTCAGGCACGACTCGCTATCTGGAGTCAGCTCATGAAGGATGTGATTCAGCGGGTCCAGCAGTACCAAGTGCCGCTCATCATGCTCCGCAAGGAGACTCCGAAGGACGCTGTCTGCCAAGTCTTCGAAAAGGTAAATACGGGCGGGGTGGCGCTGACAGTGTTTGAGCTGCTGACAGCCACCTATGCCGCTACCGACTTCGACCTACGTAACGACTGGAACTCGCGCCGACTCAAGCTCAAGAAGCATAAGGTGCTCGCCAACATCGAAAGCACCGAATTTCTTCAAGCGGTGACCCTGCTGGCGACTTACGCGCGTCGGAAGAAGAGCCTCTCGGCGGGTACGGCCGCCGATGCTGCTCCCGGCATCAGTTGCAAGCGCAAGGACATCCTTAGACTTACGCTGGAGGACTACAAAGCCTGGGCCGACACGGCAACCTCTGGCCTCTTCCGTGCGGCCATGCTGCTTTACGACCAGAACATCTTCTCCTCGAGAGACATCCCTTACCGCACGCAGTTCATCCCACTTGCGGCGATCTTCGCGACGCTCGGAGACCGGGCGGACACTGACGGCGTGCTCACCAAGCTAACTCGCTGGTACTGGTGCGGCGTCTTCGGAGAACTCTATGGCAGCGCCCTGGAGACGCGCTTCGCCCGGGACTTGGCCGAGGTCGTCGCCTGGGTGGAGGGAGGCGCAGAGCCGAGCACCATCATTGATGCGAACTTTGCTCCAGCCCGGCTCCTCTCGCTTCGGACACGGAACAGCGCAGCCTATAAGGGGCTAGCTGTGCTGCTTCTGCGTGACGGTGGCCGGGACTTCCGCACGGGCTTCTCGATCGATGCGCAGATTTACGACGACGAGAACATCGACATCCACCACATCTTCCCAAAGGCATGGTGCAAGGAACAGGGCATCGACCCCAGTCGCTACGACAGTGTCGTCAACAAGACACCCCTTTCGGCGAAGACGAACCGTATCATCGGGGGGAACGCGCCCAGCGCCTATCTGGCAAGGCTCCAGAAGTCTGCGGACATCAGCGACGCGCGGATGGGTGAGTTGTTGCAGTCGCACGTCATCGAGCTGGCGCGACTGCGTTTCGATGATTTCAAGGGGTTCTTCGAGGCACGAGAGTTGGCGTTGCTCCAGCGCATTGAGAAGGCCATGGGCAAGAAGATTGCTGCACACATGACAGGAGTGGATGCAGGACTCTTGGACGTGGCTGCCACCGAGGAGGATGACACTGGGGACGAGAATTAGACTTCGGCATCCCTTCTCGCGTGGACCTGCTCCATCGTTGGGTCGCACAGTTGCGCGACTGATCGCGCAGCGCAGATGAACTGAGCGACGGCGCCGCCGCAGTGGGCGTGTCCTCTGCGGCGTGTCGTCCATGGGCTGCGCGAGCGCCAGTCGGGGCAGGAGGAGCGACAGCAGGACGGAGCGGTTCGCGTGGGAGTGCATGCGCGCGGGGCACCTCGTCAGCGCACGGCGCGCGCGCGGATGCCATGCCATCACCTCCGTGCCGGACTTCATGCTGAACGGACCACGCGGCCACCCCAGGGGCCCCCTCGCGGCGGGGGGCCGGAGTCACTCCCGTCGCTCGCTGTTCGGAAATGTCGGGGGTTTTGACGCCACAAAAGTCCCGACATTTCCGAACAGCTATCCACCGGGATGCGCGCCCGACCCACAGGGAGGAAGCGTGGTCGCCTGCTCGTGGCATAGGCACAGAGATCGGCGCGTCATGGGCGCAGATGAGCCTGTCGAACAGTTGGACTCGGAGCCTGGTGAGCCCCCCGAATCGTCGCCATCGCCCACCCAGGGGTGCGCCAAGAGCACGCACTGGGCCACAGCCTCCGGCTGCTCGCTTCATCCGCACGGCGCTATGAGGCGTCCACCCCACGGAGAACGCTTCTCCGTGGGGGCGATGCGCTGAGGCCTATCCGCGCCGCGAGGTCTCCGTGGACCGCCCGTGCATCGGGTTGCCGCAGTTCCAGCGCTCGCGCTCCTGCCGCTCACGCTCCAGGCGGGCGATGCGCTCCCGCTCCTGCCGCTCGCGCTCCAACCGGGCCAGGCGCTCGCGTTCCAGGCGCGCCACCTTCTCGCGTTCGAAGCGGGCCTGCCGTTCCCGTTCCAGCCGCTCGTACTCCGCACGCTGCCGCGCGGACTCCACGCTGCCGCCCCGTGCCCAGGCCTGGATGTTGTTGGGGGCCTGGATTCCGGAGGCGCCATGCACGCCCTGCGCGAGGACCGGGCTTCCGACAGACAGCGCGAGGACCACAAGCACCCGCATCAGCTTTCCGCGCATGACTGCCTCCCTTTCATGGCCGCCGTGGCCCTGTTTCGTCGTCTTGCCCCTTCTGACGGGAGGTCCCGGCGGCCATTCAGCCCCCATTATTACGCTTCATTTCGGCCGTGGGACGCGCGTCCCGGAGCGTCACTCAGGGATAGAGCGACTTGAAGTAGCTGATGGAGTTGTTCCACGAGGGCGTCAGGTGCCCCATCCTGTTCGGGAAGGCGTTGCCCGCGCAGGCCGCGGCGTCGCAGTAGTACTGGTTGTACTGGCCCACCACGACGGGCCCCGAGACGGGCGCGTCATACGAGTAGATGGGCGAGCCGCTCTGGCCCGGGCTGCCGTCGCAGCCGATCTCGATTTCCTGGTGCCAGCCGTCCGCGTCCGGGCTGTAGGCGTTGCCCGTCTTGCACAGGTTGACGTCGCCGTACAGCGTGCGCGCCGTGCAGCTCGCGGGGGCCGCCACGTGGCCGCAGCCAGGGTAGCCGCGCATGTACGTGGACCACGTCTTGAGCGTGTCCGTGGACGCGTTCCAGTGCCCCATCCAGCCCGGGTGGCCGTTCGGGAAGTTGTCCGCGAGCACCATGATGGCGACGTCGTGGCGGTTGCAACTGGCGACGCTGTTGCAGGAGCCGTTGATGTAGCCCTCCGGCACCCAGTACCAGATGGCGTCCTGGACACCCCACGGCGCAGTGGCGCCGTCGCGGCGAGCGGTGAAGGTGTTGAAGATGGGGTTCCACCCGCTGTACGCGCTGACGACGCAGTGGGCGGCGGTGACGACGACGCGGCGGCCCACGAGCGCACCCGAGCATCCAGCGCTCAGGTGGCCGATGGTCCGATAGGGCCACGAGTTCGTGGCATAGCCGTTCGTGAGGCCCATGCGGATGCGCGTGTCCACGCCGTTGCTCCACGTCTGGCCGGAGACCGCGCCGGAGGTCAGGGCCTCATCACCGTTCACCGGCTCCAGTCGCGCGGCGTCATCCAGCGTGCCGCGCGAGGCGCCGTTGAGTCCGCGCCGCGCCAGCTCCTCCGCCACGCGGCCCAGGTTGGCCGCGTCGGTGCGCAGGCGGTAGGCCTTGTTGTTCTTCACGTCGATGCCAATGAAGGAGCGCTCGGTGGACGGTCGGGCCGGTGCCTCCGCCGCGGCGCGCGTGGCTCCCGCGGCCTGGCGCGCCGAGGCTTCGCGGTGCAACGCCTCCGCGTTCACGTCCTTCAGCATGCGGACATCGCCCAGGGCCTCCAGGTGCGGGAGCTCGGCGCCCGCGGCTTCGCCCAGCCACGCCTCCGGGACGACCTGGACGGGGGGCTCCACCTGGGCGCGTGAGGCTTCACCACCACACGCGGCGGCCATGAGGCCGAGCGCACAGAACATGGACCTGCGAATGCCACGAAGCATGAGTTCCCCCTTCGCTGTTTGAGAAGACAGGTGAGTCGCCAGCGAGAACGGGCGTGGGGGATTCCTTCTCTTTGCGTGGTGGAGACGCCGCGCTAGCGTCCCAGTCCCATGGCGGACACCCGGCAGCGCGGCGCACCTTCGAGCTTTTCCCAGAACGAGGCCGCGGACATCATTCGCGAGGCCACGGCGCGCGCGCTCGCGGGCAAGGACGTGGAGCGCGCGCTCACCCGGGAGGACCTGCTCGCCATGGCCCGGGAGATGGGCGTGAGCGAAGCCGCCGTGGAGAGCGTGATTTCCGCGCGCGCGGGACGCGACAAGGCGCAGCGCCGCATGCGCAGGGCCTACATGGGCCTTGCGTCACATGCGACGAGCTACACCATCGTCATTGGCGGGCTCACCCTCATCGACCTGTTTTCGGGGCCGAGCTGGTGGGTGCAGTACCCCGCCATCGGCTGGGGCATGGGACTGGCGTTCCATGCCATGGGCACGCTGATGGCGGCCTTCAATCACGCGGACAGGCCGCGGTGAGCCTTCGGCCGCGTTAGCCGATGCGCCGCAGCCCCGGCAGGTCTTCCGGCCGCAGCGCCCAGCGAGGCACTGGTGGCAGCGACGCCAACGTGCCCGTCTGCGTCGCAGGGAAGCCCTCCACGTGCGCACCCTCCGCGAAGGCGCTGCCCTGCTTCACCAGGCTGCCCGCGCCCACGAAGCTGCCGCGTCCCAGCCGCGTCCCGTCACAGAGGATGGCGCCCGGCTCCACCACGGTGTTCGCGCCCACGTGGCTGCCATGCACCGTGCAGCCCGGACCGATGATGACGCCGTCCTCCAGCGTCAGCGCGTGGTCCGACAGCCGGTGCAGCACGGTGTTGGCCAGCACTTGCACGCCCGCGCCAATGCGCACCGGGCCATTGCCGTCCCCGAGGATTTTGACCCCGGGGCCAATGATGCAGCCCGGGCCGATGATGACGTCCCCCGTCACCTCGGCCGAGGAGAAGAGGGTAGCGGTGGGGTGCACCAGTGGGTGTTTGTCGCGAAACGTATAGAGCTGTCCCATGGGAGCGTCCTCTGCGCGATCTCTCGCGGAGAAAGCGGTGAGTGGTTGGCCCGGCAGGTCGAGGCTTCCGCCGCGCCGCTTCCGGAGCCGTTCCAAATCATCCGCGGTGGTTCGGCGGAGAATGCGACCGGGGCGGCCCACGACGACGGAGTCGTCCGGCACCACGGTGCCCGCTGGAATGAGCGTTCCTTCCCCTAGCAGGCAGCGGGTGCCGATGCGCGCACCGGGCATGAGGATGGAGCCGCCTCCTACGTCGCAGAGCGCGCCGACCTCCGCGCCCAGCACGAGGCTGCGGTGGTCGAGAAAGGTGCGCTCTCCCACCGTGACGGGGTGCTGCGGCATCCCGATGATGACACCGTTCTCCAACACGGCCGAGCCAGCGCCCAACCGCACGGCGCCGTCATGCGAGCGCACCACCGCGCCTTGCGCGATGTTGGCTCCAGGACCCAGGTGGAGAGTTCCCAGCACCCGCGCGCTGCTGGAGAGGCTGAAGTGCGCGTCCCCCCCGGCAGGCACCGCGAGCACACTTTCGTGCGGCAAGCTGATGGCCATTGATGCGGCACCCTACACCCACGCGCTCTGCGGCCCGACGGCCCGACGGCGCAGGTAGGTTGTCCAGCGTCCGACGGTCGCCGGGCCGGGCCTTGCCCTGGAGGAGGCTGCCCGCTCCCTGTTCTATGCTTGCGGCATGGTGTTGACGAAGGGGATGAGAGGGCGGAACGTCATGGCCCGTGCGCGGCGCTCCACCCGGCCCCCAGGGCCGCTGCCGGTGGTCCTGCTCCTCGTCCTGGGAGTGGCCTCGTGCAACACCGTGGAGGTGCCTGGGGATGCGGTGGCCTGTGCGGGGCTGCGGTGCACCGCGGGCGCCTGCTTCTCCAACGCGGGGCAGCCCATGTGCCGCTGCGGACCGTGGGAAGATGCCGCGGGGTTGACGTGCTCGGTCGCCGCCTTCAAGCAGCCGGATGACCATGGGGGCGCTCCCGACAGCGCGACGGTGCTGACGCTCCCCATGTCGCCCCGCGAGGGCCGCATCGAAGAGGGCCTGCGCGAGGAGCTGAAGGACCGGGACGTGTTCGCCGTCACCGTGGCGGAGCGCGGCATGTACCGCTTCTCATGCACGCGGCTGACCCTGTCGGAGTGCCGGGTGCGGTTGCTGGACGCGGCTGGGAACACGCTGGACATGCCTGTCGATGTGGAGGGCGCCACGGTCTTGTGGTTGCCCACGCTCGCCGCGGGCACCTGGTACTTCGAGGTCTCTGGCGGGCGCTCACACGGGCACTACACGTACCACCTGATGTCGCTGGGCGTGGACGACCACGGGGATACGTTGGAAGAAGCCACCCTCCTGCGGGAGGGCGCTGGCGCTCCGTTCCCGGTGAGGCTCGCCTCGTCCGCTGACGTGGATGTGTTCACCTTCCGCTCGCGGGTGGGGCATGGCTACCGCTTCATCTGCGAGCAGGCGCCCGGGCTGCTCCTTCAGGTGATGCTGCTGTCCTCTGTCGGCGCGGTCGCGGAGGTCTCGCAGGGCTCGTCAGGGGCGCCGCTCGCGGTGAGCCTGCTTGCGACGTCCGAGCGTGACTGGTTCGTGGTGCTGAGTCCGGAGGGCGTCACCCCGGTGGATTCCACCTGCCGCTTCGAGGACCTGGGCCCCGATGAGCATGGCGACACGCTGGAGACCGCCACGGCCGTGACGGCGGGCCTCCCGGTGCCAGTCACCCTCCAGTCACGTGAGGACGTGGAGGTCTTCTCCTTCACGGGGGCGCCCGGGCACGTCTACACGGTGCGGACGGAGGGGGCCGGGCGGTGGTCGGCCCAGGTGGTGGATGCGAACGGGGGGAACGTGGCCCTGGCGGACACGGACCGGCTGCGGGCCCGGGTGGAGCGCGCCGGGACGTATTACCTCCTCGTGGATGGCGGCGACCTCTGGGCGCACTCCTTCTTGCTGACGTTGGTGGACGCGGGAGTGGATGACCACGGGGACTCGCCGCAGACGGCGACGCTCATCACGCCGGGGACCCCGCTCTCGGGCCTCTTCGAGACGCCGCAAGACACGGACGCCGTCGTCTTCCAGGCCGAGGACCGTGGCATCTACCTCGCGTCCTACGCGCCCTCTCCGGACCTGTCCTTCAACCCACGGGGCGCGGTGGGCATCCTGGAGCTGGACGACGGCCGCCACCTCTTCAGCGCCTGGAACGCGGCGCCTGTCACGATGATGTTCCAGCCATTGAATGGCGCGGAGGCGTTCTCCTTGCTGCTGGAGCACGTGGCCGTCGATGACTACGGCGACCACGGCGGGACGGCCCACGCCCTGACGCTGCCGGCCTCGGTGTCGGGCGTGGCTCAGACGGCCATCGACGCGGATGTGTTCTCCGTCGGGTTGGAGGCGGGCCGCGCCTACTGGCTGGACCTGGAGGCGGGAGCGCTTCAGGTGTCGCTCATGGCCCCCGGCGGCCTGCCATTGAGTCTGCGGGCTGGACGGTTCGTCGCGGACCGCTCAGGCCTCCATGTGCTGACCTTCGCCGGTGCCTCCGGCCTGGAGCAGGTCCCCTGGCGCTTCACGCTCCAAGCGGAGTGAGCGTGCGTCAGGGCAGGCAGATTTCGAAGCCGGTCCGTCCGGCGGGGAAGGTGTCCCGAGGACGTGAGGCGGGCGTCACGGCGTAGAGGTGGAAGTCGAGCCGTCGCTGGAGGAAGCCCTTCAGCGCGGGCGCCAGCGGGTCCCCTTCGTCCTGGTACAGCGTGAAGAAGTGGAAGCCCTGGCCGTGGAAGTCCGCGTACACCCGCTCCACGAGCGCGTTGAAGATGGCCGGGTCTTCTCCGCGCACGCTGGTGTTGCAGAGATAGAAGTAGCGGAAGTCGCTGCCTGGCGCGGGCAGGCGCGGTGCGCGGAGCGCGGTGGCCAGCGTGTTCCATCCCCACCGCACCCAGCGCAGGCCTCCACGGTAGGCATGGACGCGGTAGCGCTTCACGGCCGCGGGGCTCCAGGCGGTGGTGCAGCCCACCAGCGCGCCTGTCGCGTCGAAGGCCAGGTAGGTGTCTTCGATTCGCAGCCCGGGCCAGTGGGCGAGGCGGTGCTCCAGCTCGCCCGCGTCGAAGCGGTAGCCGAAGGGACGGGCGCGGTGGTCGGCATCCAGCAACGCCGAGACGGCGGGGACGTCCGCGGGCGTGGCGCGCCGCACGGCGAAGGCGCTGCGCTGGGGACGGCGGCGGAGCAGGAACTGGATGGACACGGCGGAGAAGCGGCGGAGCAGGGCGTAGTGCGGCTGGCTCACGCGTCCTGGCCGCCGCCGCACGAGCGCCTGGAGCGCGGTGGCGTTGGAGGCCATGACGGCCGTGAGGAAGGTGTCCACCCCCAGCCGCTGGGCGCTCTCCTCGAGCATGGGCCCGTAGAAGCGCGCGAGGCCGCGGCTCCGGCGCGCGGAGAAGCGGGTGCGCAGGTCGCCCAGGTAGCCCACCCGGCACGGACGGCCCTCCCGCCAGCCGTCGCGCACGTGCACGGCGCCCATCCCGTCCAGCCGGCCGTGCTCGCCGTGGACCCAGACCTCCGTCTCTCCGCGCTGCATGGTGTAGAGGCCGAAGTAGTCGGGCGCTCGCTGCGAGGAGAGGACCAGGTCGCCCTGCATGGGCACCGCGCCGAACAGGTCGAGCAGCGCGGTGTTGTCGTCACGGGTGGCGCGTCGGAAGTCGCTCATGCGGCGGTGGCGGAGCCTACCCCGGCCGCCGCCGTTTGTGGTTAGGCTGGAGGCTCCCCGAAAGGAGTCACGCGATGAAGAAGAATGGAATTGCGATGCTGATGGCGCTGGGTGTGGGACTGGCGGCGGGTTTCGGAATGGCGTTCATGCCGTCCACGGCCGAGGCCAACGCGCCTGAGTCCGCGCAGGCCATTTGTGTGCGCAACTCGGATTGTGACTACTTCTGTGGTGAGGGCTTCGGGCACTGCATCCGGGGCATGTACTGCGCGTGCATGTAATGGCGTCCAGGGTCTGAAGACCTCGCCAGGGGGCCGGCGGCTCCCTGGCGAGGCCGGACGCCTCCGCCCTCACCGCGTGTCCACGGGCCGCCGCGTCAGCAGCGCGAGCAGGGCCTGGCCCACCACCACCAGCGCGATGAAGGCACACGCCAGCACCGCGGCGGCGGCGGGGTCCGCGTAGCTCTGGAGCTCGAACAGCAGCGTCCCGAGCACCTCGGTCCCCGCGGGCACCAGCAGGACGGACATCGTGATTTCCGTCGCGCACGCGAGGAACGCCAGGACGAAGGCCGCGGTGAGCGCCGGCCGCAGCAAGGGCAGGGGCGCATCCACGAACGCGCGCCAGGGGCCGGCGCCGCTCACCCGCGCGGCCTCGGTGAGCGAGGCGTCCAGCTGCGCGAGCGCCTCCTCGCTGTTGCGCGCGCCCAGCGCGAGGTACTTCGCCACGTAGGCGATGAGCAGCAGCCACGGCGTGTGGGCCAGCGCGAGCACGAAGGCGACGCGGTCCATCAGGATGAAGCGCACGTCCCGGGAGAAGGCGAGCAGCAGCGCCAGGGCCAGCACCGTCCCGGGCGCCGCGTAGGGCCACACCGCCAGCGCCTCCACGCCCGTGCCCAGGCGGCGCAGCCCGCGTCGCAGCACCGCCGCCGCGGGCCCCAGGCCACACACCAGGACCCCCGCGCCCGCCGCCAGCAGGACGCTGCGCCCCGTGGCCTGCAGCGTGCGCGGCTCCAGCAGCACGCCCGCCCAGTGCGCCAGCGTCAGCGTCTCCCACGTCAGCGCCGCGCCGAAGCTGCGCTGGAGCGACGTGAGGAGGATGGCCCCCAGCGGGAGCAGCACCAGCACCGAGGCCGTCAGGCTCACCGCCCCCAGGACGAGCCCGCGTGCGCGCCCCAGCGGGAAGGGGCGGGAGGACAGGCCCTTGCCCGCGCTCAGGCGGACGCGGCCGGCGCGGCCCAGCGCCCACGTCACGAGCATCGCCAGGGGCGCGAGCAGCAGCAGCGACGTCGCCAGTTGCGCGGCGCGCGCCAGGCCCTCGGCACCGCCCATCAGCACCAGCTCATAGATGCGCGTGGTGAGCACCCGCGTGGGCGGCGAGGCCGACACGCCCAGCAGGTACGGCACGCCGAAGGACGAGGCCGCCATGAGGAACACCATCACCGCGCCCGACAGCAGGGAGGGCAGCGCCAGCGGCAGCGTGGTGGTCAGCAGCGCCCGCGCTGTCGAAGCCCCGCAGACGCGCGCGGCTTCCTCCACCGCCGGGTCCACGCGCCGCAGGGCGGCCGCGCCCGCCAGCAGCACCAGCGGGAGGCCCGACACGCCCTCCACGAAGGCGATGCCCGCGGGGCCGTAGATGTCGAAGATGTCATCGCCGAGCAGCCGGTTGAGGTACCCCGCGCGAGGGCTCGCGAGCGATAGCCAGCCCATGCCCCAGATGAACGCGGGCACGGCGGAGGGCAGGGTGAACAGCACCGTGAAGGCCCCACGCATGGGCAGGTCGGTGCGTTGCAGCACCAGCGCCAGCGGTGTCCCCAGAACGAAGGCCAGCACCGCCGCGCCCGTGGCGATGCGCAGCGTGTTCCCCAGCGCCCCGCCTTCGGCGAGCAGCCAGCCCAGGCCCCCCGCCCCGGCGGGCCCCAGGCCTCGCCAGAGCAGCGCGGCCACCGGGAGCACGGAGAAGCAGAGCACCGGCACCAGCCACAGGCCGAGCCCCAGCCACTGGGACCTGGGCGCCGCCGCGCTCATCGTGAGAAGGCCTGACGGAAGCGCTCCTTCACGGCGCCGCCCCGCGCGAGCCCTCGTTCGAGCAGCTCGGGCGTCCACGGGCGCGCGCGCTCCAGCAGCTCGGAGACACCGGCCTCTCCCTTGGGGCCCGCGAGCCTGGGGTCCACCGCGTGCATGTCTCCCTGCTCCACGATGATGCGCTGGCCCTCGGGGGACAGCAGCACGTCCACCACCGCCTTCGCCGCCACGGGGTTGGGCGTCGTCGCGAAGAGGGCCGCGGGGCCGGGGATGACGACGGCGCCATCGGTGGGCCACACCACCTGGATGGGGCTGCCCCGGGCCTGGGCCGCGAGCGCGTTCTCCAGGAGCAACACGCCCGCATCCGCCTCGCCGCTCTCTACCTTCTGGAGCACCGCCGCGTTGCCTCCCGCGACGATGGCGCCGCGCTGGCGCAGCCCGGGGAAGAAGGACTCGCCATGCTTCGCGTCGCAGAACACGGCCCAGGTGAAGGCGGTGCCCGACGTCAGCGGGTCTCCAATCGCCACGCGTCCCGTCCACGGACCCTCCGCGAGCGCCGCGAAGGAGGTGGGCGGCGGGGGCCCGTCCTTCCGGTGCACCAGGACCATGGTGGACAGGCGCAGGGCCGCGTAGCGCGCGTCCAGGTCCACCAGGGCGCGGGGCACCCGGAGCACGTTGGGCGAGGCGTAGCGGAGCAGGGCGCCTTCACGGGCCAGCCGCTCGTAGAGGAACGGGTCCGACGTGGCCAGCAGGTCCGCGCGGATGGCCCCGGCGGCGCGCTCCGCCTCCAGCCGGCTGGCCACCTTCTCACTGCCCGCCTGATACCAGCGCACCCGGACGTCGGGCAGCCGCGCCTTCAGCAGCGGCTCCAGCGCGTCCAGGACGTGCCGGTACATGGACGTGTAGACCCAGACGTCTCCGGAGGGCGTGCCCTCGCGCGCCAGCGTGGGCCCGGCCGAGGGCGCGGCGGACTCGATGCGGCAGGCGGCGAGCAGGACGAGCGCGGCGGCACCCGCGGCCCGGAGCAGCGTGGGCAGGGACATGTGCCCGCGATTATGCGGCACCCGCGCGCCCTGTCACGCGGCGCGGCCGTCACGCCTTGGAAACGAGAAGCCCCTCCGCGCACCGGACGCGGAGGGGCCGCTCGACAGACTTGGGACAGACCTACTTGCAGGCCCGCGCCGGCATGGCGTCAATCCAGTCGGCGATGAGCCGTGAGCCCTGGTCGTGGCGAAGCACGCGGCCCAGCTCCGGCATCATCTTCCCCGACTCCTCGGTGTGCATGCGGTACCAGAGGATGGACACGGAATGGTCGCCGGGGACGATGTCGAACTCACCGCCCACCCCGCCGCCGGCGGAGCCCGGCCGCTTGCACACGCCCAACGTGAACTCATCCGTGTTGTCCACGTTGAGGAACAGCCGGCTGGTGGTGCCCGCTGTCCCCTTCGGGTTGTGGCAATGCGCGCAGTTGATGTCCAGGTAGGCGCGCGCGCGCCGCTCCAGCGAGCCCTCCTCCTCGTCGAACGCGTTCGGCGCGCGGGGGACCTGGTCGATGGGCGGCAGCCCCGTCAGCCGGCCCAGGTTGGCCAGGTGCTGGAGCTGGTTGAGGGGCCCGTCGCCATAATCTTGGTCCTGGTTGAGGTAGCGGGCCTTCACGCCAATGGGCAGCAGCACCTGGTTCTCCTGGGCGTCCTGGAGGTGGTGGCACTTCAGGCACTGGTTCTTGCTGGGCACCAGGTAGTCCAGCGTCCGCTCCTCGCCGTCCTCGCCAATGAAGCGCACGCCGCGGACGACGCGGCCGCCGTTGGCCAGCGTGGCCTCCGTCTGGGCCTCGTTCCAGAAGTAGGGAAAGGCCTCCCAGCCTCCGGGCCGGTGCACCAGCACGCGCGTCTCGATGACGCGCACGTTCTCTTCCGGGACGCGGAGGTCCGCGGGGAAGGCGAACGTCTTGGTGATGATGGTGCCCACCGGCAGGTCCAGCACGTCGTGCGCCGAGTACCCGGCCTGCGCGTCCGGCGGGATGAACAGCGTGCGGGACTTCACCGAGTAGTCGGAGAAGAGCGGCGTGGTCAGCGCATAGGGGATGTTCCCCTCCACCGGCTGGAGCCCACCCGACGCGGGTGTCCCGGTGAAGAGGCCGAAGCCCGACAGGGTGCTGGGCGGAAACGCGGGCCCGGCGTCTGGCGTCCCCGCGTCCTCGGGTGTCCCCGCGTCCTCGGGCGTGCCGGCGTCCTGGCCCGCGTCACCCGTGCCCGCGTCGTCGTCACCCGCGTCCGGGGTGCCGCTGTCCTCGGGCGGGTACCCGGAGTCGAACACGAGCCCGCCGCCAGCGTCCGGCGTCGGCGTCACGCCGCCCTCGTCACCGCCGCACGAGGCCAGCGCCGCGGTCACCAGCACCGCGGCGAGGCCCAGTCCTGGGATGAACGGCCTGTACATGCGTCCGTTCTTCACGGGGTCTCAGCGGATGGTCAGGGCCGGGGTGAAGCCCGAGCAGTTGTAGGGCTCGGCGCCCTGGACATAGCGGCGCGTCTCCGCCCAGGCGGCGGCCAGGTTGGGGGTGCCCGCCATGATGTGGGCGCCCACGGCCTGCAGGTCGAGGTCCACCACCGAGGCCTGCGTGCTCTCCGGCAGCGTGTTGCGCGTGAAGCAGATGTTGATGGGGTTGGCCAGGCTCTCATCGCGAGGCGCCGGGTCGATGCCGTCCCACAGCACGTGCTCCACGCCCGTCACGCCGTGGGCCGCGGCGCCGTACTGGTAGACGGCGCCCACCAGCGCGCCCAGCGGACGGCGCTCCGGGTCCGGCGTGCCGTTGTCCACCAGGCGGCCGCTGCCACCGGTGAAGGTGTTGTCGTGGATGGAGATGTCCTGGCTGGGGTAGTTGAAGAAGCCGGCCGCCCACTGGATGGGGTCGGATTCAATGGCCAGCCCGCTGAGGATGGCGATGTCCACCGTGTTGTTGTCGCCCCACGTGTTGTGCTCCAGCTCCACCCGGCGCGAGGCCAGGATGAAGGTGCCGGTGCCGGCGGGGACCTGGGACACGGTGCTGCTGCTGGCCTGCACGGAGGCGAAGTTGGGGCGGTTGTTCCCGGTGATGGTGTTGTGGGCGATGTAGACGTCCGTGCCCCGGATGGGGTTGCCCGGCAGGTCGAACACGACCAGGCCCGCGGTGTTGTCCTGGGCGATGTTGTTCGCGACGTGGGCGTACTTCGTGTTCTCGATTTCGATGCCCGCCACGTTCTTCTTCGCCACGTTCCGCCGGACGATGGTGTGCTGCGTCTGACCGACGTAGATACCCGCGTCGGCGGCGTTGTACGCCTCACAGTCCTCGACGAGGACGTACATCGACTTCACGGGGTAGATGCCGTACTTGCCGTTGCTCTCCAGGTTCTCCTCGGCCCACTCGGTGCGGACGCGCTGGATGTTCACGTTGCTGGAGGACTCGATGCGCAGGCCATCCTTCTTCGCGTTCCAGACGGCCAGGTCGCTCACCGTGAAGAGCTTGCCCACCACGTCGAAGCCGTTGGTGTTCGCCGCCGCGTTGGAGAAGTCCAGCACGGTGCTGGCCTCGCCGCCGGTGGCCTCGCCCTGGGCGCCCTTGCCCGCGCCCTTCACGGTGATGCCGTTGGCGCGCAGGGTGATGGCGTTGTCGAACTGGAAGGTGCCCGCGCCCAGCGCGATGGTGGTGCACTCGTCCAGCGCGTTCACCGCGTCCTGGAGCTCCTGCTCCTGGCCCGGGTTGAACGTCAGCGTGGTCTGCTCCTTGCCCTCGCAGGAGAAGTCCTGCGGCCACGCCATGGAGCCACCGTCACCGCCGGTGCCACCGTCGTCCGGGATGCCCGCGTCACTGCCCGCGTCCCCCGTGCCCGCGTCCCCGGGCGCGCCAGAGTCCGGCTGGCCCGCGTCCGGACGGTCATCGTCGTCATCCGAACAGGCGGGGAGGGCAAGCAGACCCACGAGGGCCAGGAGCACGGCACGGGGCGCGCGCGACAGCGGCAGAGGATGCATCAGGTATCTCCTGTGGAAGTGCTGCGCTTGCTGGCGCCCGAGCATGGGGCTTCAGGGCGCAGCCAGCACCGTGCGAATCCTCCCTGTGAAGATGAACAACCTCAAGGGTGAGACACCAAAAACAGCCGGGCCTCCCGTGACGCGATGCGTTCTGCAACACGGTTGATAAATTGCTCCCATTCTTCATGAGAGGTCGACGCGGTGCTGCCTTACTTCCCCTTCGAGCAGGATGTCTTTTCAATGTCGCTGGGCGTGCGTGCGCTGAGGCCCGAAGAGACACTCATCGAAGTAGACGCGCCGCGCTATGCGGACGAAGTGGCGTTGAAGGCGGCGCTGCTGACGGCGGGGCACGCCGAGCGCTTCCAGGGAGGGCCCGGGACGGAGGAGCTCCAATGGGAGACGCTGACGGTGCTGCTGCCTGCCATGGCGCGTCAAGCGCCGGAGCACTTCTCACTGGAGGTGGAGGGCACGCGCTGGTGCTGGCACAACCACCTGCTGGGCACGCGGACGCACTTCACGCCGGGGGACGCGGCGAGCCTGCCGCTGGCGCCGCTGGACTGGTTTGGCCGGCAGGTGCAGGAGGACCTGCTGCTGCTGGACGGCACGCGTGAGGGGTTCCCGCTGGTGGCGGGGCAGCTCTGCTTCCCCTCCGGGTGGTGCCTGGGGGACAAAATGGGCCGACCGCTGCTGGCCGTCCACGCGCCGGTGCCCCAGTTCAACGCGAAGCTGGGGCCCTCCACGCTGAAGCTGATGGAGGGCCTGAAGCCCGGGCGCCCCGTCACGCGCTGCAACTGGGCCATCAGCGTCACGGAGCGGTTGGATTTGGAGCCGCGCACGCTGCCGGAGTGGCGGCACCTGTTCGACGGCATCACCCCGGACAACGCGGGCGAGCGCTGCTTCCTCCGCCTGGAGCGCCAGACGCTCACCCGGCTGCCCCGCACGCGCGCCATCCTCTTCACCATCCACACCTACGTGGCCCCGGTGGCCTCGGAAGTGGAGGCCCCCGGCCGGCGGCAGCGCCTGGCCCGCGTGCTGCGCTCCGTGCCCGCCGACACCGCGACCTACAAGCGCCTCACGCCCGTGCTGGCGCCCCTGCTGGGCTACCTGGAGGCGGGCCCTGTCTGAGGTCGGGTGGAGTGGGTAATGAAAAGACCCACCTTCTGGCGGAGACACGCGGTCGCCCTGGGGGCGGGCGGGGTGTCGCCCAGGAACGGGGACGCTCCTGGTGTGCTGTCGAACCGGAAGTCAGGCCATTTCTGTAGTAAGTCGCCCCCCAGAACTGACTGCGGCGATGTCTTACTGCCGCTCCAAAAGGCAAGGAAGGGCAACGACATGCGGAAGACGTGGCTGGTCGCGGGAATGCTGGTGCTGGCGGGCTGCCAGCAGCAGGGCAAGACGGATTCGACGCCGGCGGCGACGGCGACGGCGCCCGGCGCGAGCGCGAATCCCCAGACGGAGGACCAGAAGACGCTGTACGCGCTCGGCCTGTCCATTGGCCGCAGCGTCAGCGTGTTCGACATGACTCCCGAGGAGCTGGAGTACGTCAAGGCGGGCATCACCGCGCAGGTGAAGGGCGACAAGCCCGCGGTGGACCTGGAGACGTACGGCCCGAAGCTGCAGGAGCTGGCGCGCGCGCGCAGCACCCGCAAGGCGGAGGCTGAGAAGGAGAAGGCGAAGGCGTTCCTGGAGACGGCCGCGAAGGAAGAGGGCGCCCAGAAGACGGAGTCCGGCCTCATCTACAAGGAGCTGACCGCCGGTACGGGCGCGGCGCCCCAGGCGTCGGACATCGTGAAGGTGCACTACCGCGGCACGCTGCCGGACGGCACCGAGTTCGACAGCTCGCACAAGCGTGGCGAGCCCACGCAGTTCCCGCTCCAGGGTGTCATCAAGTGCTGGACCGAGGGTGTGCAGAAGATGAAGGTGGGCGGCAAGGCCAAGCTCGTGTGCCCGTCCGACATCGCCTACGGTGACCGCGGCGCGCCGCCGAACATCCCGGGCGGGGCCGCCCTGGTGTTCGAGGTGGAGTTGCTGGAGATCGTCAAGCCGCCGGAGATGCCGGCCATGGGCGGCACGCCGCCGGCGGGCAAGCCCTCCGCGGTCGAGAAGAAGTAGTCACCGCCTTCACGCGGGACGCTTGAGGGGGGCTGGCGGGGGATGCTTCCCTCCCAGCCCTCTTCGCGTTCGCGGGCACCGGAGGTGGCGCGGGGCGCTGCCTCGGAGTAGTCCACCAGCCGCCAGCGTCTCCGCCGCGGGGACGGGCCAACCCACGGAGGTCGACACATCATGCGCCAGGGCCTGCTGTTGATGATGGGAGCGCTGCTGCTGAGCGCCTGCGTCCAGGGCCGTGCCCGGGAGGTGCGCCGCGAGCCGGCCGCCACGGGCGCCGTCTCCGAGTCGGAGTTCAAGGCGCTGCACACGCTGCGCGAGGACGCGCCGCCGGTGCTGGAGGGCCAGGAGGTGGAGGTGGCCGGCACGAAGGCCTACCTGAGCCTGCCCGCGGGCGCCCAGGGGCCGCTGCCCGCCGTCATCGTCATCCATGAGTGGTGGGGGCTCAATGACCACATCCGCCACTGGACGGACCGGCTGGCCGCGGAGGGCTACGCCGCGCTGGCGGTGGACCTGTATGGCGGCAAGGTGGCCACCACGCGGGAGGAGGCGCTGGCGCTGCTGAAGGCCGTGGACCCGGCGCGCGCGCAAGAGACGCTGACGGCCGCGCACACCTTCCTCCAGCAGGACGCGCGGGTGCGGGCGCCGCGCACGGGCACCATCGGCTGGTGCTTCGGGGGCGGCTGGTCCCTGCGCGCGGCCATGGCCCTGCCGGAGCTGGACGCGGCGGTCCTCTACTACGGCAACCCGGTGACGGACGCGCGGGAGCTCGCCGCCATCCGCGCGCCGGTGCTGGGCATCTTCGGCACGAAGGACCCGTCCATCCCCCTGGAGACGGTGCAGGCCTTCCGGCAGGCCTTGGATGAGGCGGGCGTGCGGCACTACATCCTGGAGTTCGAGGCGGAGCACGCCTTCGCCAACCCGTCGGGTGAGCGCTACGACGCGCAGGCCGCCGCGGGCGCCTGGCAGCAGGTGGCGGCCTTCCTGGACCAGCACCTGCGTCAGTAGGGGCGCTGGCCCACGTAGTTGCCCGGCGGCGCGTAGTTGCACACCCAGAGCGTCCAGTTGGGGAACCGGTCCCCGAAGGGCGAGTTCGTCGTGCACTCCTGGACGGCGCAGCCCAGGGCCCGCGTGCCGCGCCACACCACCTGGGTGTAGTGGCCACAGACCTTGCCGCTCGCGCAGGTGTTGGTGGTGTGGTCGTAGTGGGCGGCCTCGTCCACCCAGCCCTGCACCACGCCCTGCGCGCCCATGGCGCTGGACGAGGCGGCGGTGAGGTTCTCCCCCAGGTTGCCCCGGCTCGAGTTGTGCTCGAACCTGCACCGCGCGGCGTAGGCCTTCGCCGTGCGCGTCGCCTGCTCGTCCCACGTCAGGTCCTCCAGCGCAGGGGAGGCCTCGGGCGACACGTCCCTCCGCGCGGCGTTGTGCGCGGCCAGCATGTCGCGGTCGAACTGCGTCATGACCAGCGGCTCGGTGTCGCCGTCACCGTCTCCCTCGCCGGGGGCGTCGGAGCCACAGCCGGTGAGGAGCAGGGGGAGGAGCAGGCCGAGCGGCCGGAGGAAGCGGGGCGTGGAGCGGAGCATGGGGTGGATTATCCGCCGTCAGGCGGAGGTCCGTCACCTCCCGCCGCGTGAGTGTCCGGCACCCGGGACGCACCGGCCCCGTGGGGCGCGGGAGGTCAGTAGGGCCGCTGACCCACCCAGTTGCCCGGCGGCGCGTAGTTGCACACCCAGAGCTGCCAGGTGGGGAACCGCGCGCCGAACGGTGAGTGCTTGTTGCACAGCACCGTGGCGCACCCCACGGCCGCCGTCTTGCGCCACACCACCTGCGTGTAGTGCCCGCACACCTTGCCCTTCTGGCAGGTGTTGCGCCGGTAGTCGTAGTCCGCGGCTTCGTCCGCCCAGCTCTTCACCACCTGGGACGTGGTCCACGCGCCGGGCGTGGCGGCGGCGAGGTTCTCTCCGAAGTCGCCCCGGTCCGGGTTGTGCTCGAACTTGCAGGCCTTCGCCCAGGACGCGGCCTTGCGCTCGGCCTGGGTGGACCAGGCCAGCGGCGGCAGCGCGGGCTTGGGGGCGGGCTGGGCGCGGGAGCGCGCCAGGTTGTGCGCGGCCACCATGTCCCGGGAGAAGTCCTTCGCCGCGGGGAGGGCCGAGGTGGGCTGCCTGGAGGCCACGGCCTGCCGGGAGGTGGCGTGCTGTCTGCGCCCCTGCTGGGTGCCCCCCCCCGCGCAGCCGAGCAGCGGCAGCAGGAGCAGGGCGGACCAGCGGGAGGCGCGGGAGGAGGAAGGCATGAGGGGGATGATGCGCCAGGAAGCCCACTCATGCATGTGAAGCGTGCGCGGCGGGCACGGCGCGCGGTGGGCCGCCCGCTCGCATGCTCCGCCGCGCACGACACCGCGGGGACTAGACGAGGCCCGGCAGCGGGCCCGTCCCGTCGTCACCGAAGGTGGTGACGTTGGGCACGCCCATGGCCTGCATCAGGTAGATGTACAGGTTGGCCAGCGGGTCCTTCTGGTAGCGGAGGTGCCGGCCCGGCGTGAGCGCGCCGCCACCCTTGCCCGCCAGGATGATGGGCAGGTCGACGTGGTTGTGAGAGTCCCCGTCGCCGACTTCGCTGGAGAAGTAGACAATCGAGTTGTCGAGCAGCGACATGCCGTTGACCTCGATGACCGACTTCATGCGCTCCAGCAGGTACTGGAGGAGCGTCACCTCCCACTTGTCGATGGTGGCGAGCGCGTCGTAGTTGGACTGCACCTTCTGGTGGTGCGAGTACGTGTGGTGTGCGCCGCTGAGCCCCAGGAAGGGGTAGACCTTGTTGGCGCGCGCGTTGGCCAGCATGAAGGTGGCCACGCGGGTGAGGTCGCACTGGAAGGCGAGGACGATGAGGTCCATCATCGCCCGGGTCTTCGCCGTCGGGTCCTCGGACACGATGGGGGCTGCTCCCGTAGCGCAGGTCATGGATGGGACGGACACGTCCTCCACCTGCTTCTCCAGCTCCCGTACGCTGGTGAAGTACTCATCCAGCTTCCGCAGGTCCGCGGTGCCCAGCTGGCCCTGCAGCGCGGTGGCGTCATCGCGCACGACGTCGATGATGCTCTTGCCGTACGCGCGCCGCTTCTCGATTTGCGCCTGGGTCTCCCCGGGGATTCCGCCCGCGAAGAGCCGGTTGAACGCGGCCTGCGCGTTGGTCTCCTTCGCCACCGGCGTGCGTGGCCCCGACCACGCGATGTTGTTGGCATACGGGCACGCGTAGCCGGAGTCGCAGTTGCCGATGCCGCGGCCCGCGTCGATGCCCAGCTCCATGGACCCGTAGCGAGTGGCCCGCGTCGCCGTCAGGTGGTTGGCGATGACCTGGTCCATGGAGATGCCCACGCGGATGTTGGTGCCCTCCGTCTTGAACACCTTGGCGCAGGTCAGGAACGCGCCGGTCGCGGCGGCATGGTGGCCGTCGCCATCCGGGAAGGCGGGCATGTTCGCCAGGCCGGAGACGACCAGCAGGTCGTTCTTCACCGCCGCCAGGGGCTCCAGCGTGGGCGTCAGCTCCCACGCGGGGCCCTCCGTGCTGGGCGTCCACTTCTGCATGTGGATGCCGTTGGGCGTGTAGAAGACGGCCAGCCTGCGGGGCACGGTGCCCGGCGCGCCGTGTGCGTTGCGGGGAAGCATCTGCTCCAGCAGGGGCAGCGCCATCAGCGCCCCCGTCCCCCGCAGGACGGTCCGTCGCGAGAGTCTGAATTTCTTGCTCATGGCGTCTGCTCCTCCTCCGCGCCACGCTGCGTGAAGTGGCTGCTCGAGACGATGCTGAGGATGTAGTCGACGAGCCGCCCACCGCGGGCCTCGGCCTTGTCGGCGACAGCCTTCACCGCGCAGTGGTCGGCCTCGTTCAGGCCACGGCCCGTGGCATAGGTGAGCATGTGCTCGGTGATGCACTGGGTCAGCTTGGGGTCCTCCTTCAGGTAGCGCTGCATGTCGCGCACGCCGTTGAGGATGGCGCCGTCGGGCATGTCACCCGTGGCGTCCACGGGCGCGCCGCTCACCTCCTGGAGGCGCCAGCGGCCAATGGGGTCGAAGTTCTCCATCGACAGCCCCAGCGGGTCCATCAGCCGGTGGCAGCCCTGGCACGCCGGCGCGCTGCGGTGCAGCGCCATGCGCTCCTTCATCGTCATGTCCGGAGTGATGGGCGGCGGCAGGTTCTCCACGTCCGGCGGCGGCGGCGGCGGCGCCGAGCACAGCAGTTGCTCCAACACCCAGACGCCGCGCTGCACCGGTGAGGTGCGGTCCGGGTTGGACGTGACGGTGAGCAGCGAGCCCTTGCCGAAGATGCCGCTGCGCTCCGGGTGGCCCGTGAGCTCCACGCGCTGGTGCGTGGGGCTGCCGGGCAATGGCAGGCCGTAGTGGGCGGCCAATGGGTCGTTCACGTAGGTGAACGGCGCGTCGATGAGGTCCTTCAGCTTGTGGTCGCCGGAGATGAACTCCGCGAAGAAGAGCTCCGTCTCCGTGCGCATGGCGGCGCGCAGCTCCTCGTTGAACGCGCCATAGAGCGTGCCGTCCGGCGTGGCGGTGCCCAGCGCGCGGGTGAAGAGCCACTGGCCAGCGAAGTTCTCCACCAGCGCGCGTGCCTTCGGGTCCGCGAGCATGCGCCGCACCTGGGCCTCCAGCTCCGCGGGGTCGCTCAGTTGCCCCGCCTCGGCGGCGGCGAACAGCGCGTCGTCCGGCATGCTGCTCCACAGGAAGTAGGAGAGCCTGCTGGCCAGCTCGAAGTTGTCGAGCGTGTACGGCTCGGTGCTTCCCGGCGGCGCGTCCTTCTCCACCCGGAAGAGGAAGTGCGGTGAGACGAGCACCGAGCGCAGGGCCAGCTTCACGCCCACCTCGGGCGGGTCCGCGTGCTGGCTCGCCAGGCTGACGAAGGTCATCAGCTTGTCGACCTCTGCCTGCTGCACCGGCCGGCGCCAGGCGCGGCGGGCGAAGTTGGAGAGGATTTCGTGCGCGCACGGCGCCGGGTTGAGCGGGTCCAGCGCGCAGGAGTTGAAGACGCCGCGCGTCCAGGCGTCTTCCACCAGCCGCTCCGCCGCGGCGGAGTACTTCTCCATCAACAGTGGGGACAGCGAGAGCACATCGGCGATGTTGTCGAAGCCGTAGCCGTGGTCATCGATGGGGAAGTCCTTGGCCGGCTGGGTGGTGTCCCCCAGCAGGTCTCTCACGGTGGCGTTGTATTCCGCGCGGTTGAGGCGGTGGAGCGTGACGCGTCCCGGATTCTGGGGCGCGCTCTCGCACTCGCCTTCCACCGGGGGCTGCCCCGGTGGAACCGGCTCCCCTGGCACCTCCTCGTCGGGTTTGACCCGTGCCATCGGGTCGTCATCAGTGCAGCTGGTCACCAGCAGGGCGAGAGTCACGCCCGCAAGGAAGCGCCAGCCCCCTCTTCGTCGATGCATCATGGGTGTCACGTCGGCTACCCCCCCTCCACACTGCCCCATACGAAGCCGGGACAGCCGAAGCCGTAGCAAGGCGCTCTCCAGCCAGGGACGTAGCCTGGCGGACCTCTCCGTTGTTTCAGGGGGTAGGACGGCGTTGGCTACCCGGAAGCGCGCTGGGAAGAGTTTTGCGCGAGTGGGTAGCGAAGTTCCCGGTGAGGGAACCGCGGACTACTTCGCGTCGAGGTAGGCGCGGTACGCGTCGAAGCCGTACTCCCGCCCGAGGAAGTCCTTCACCAGCTCGGCGGCGGGCTTGGAGCCGCCGGGCTCCAGCACGGCGCGGCGGTACTTCATCGCCGTCTCCCGGTCGAGGAAGCCCTTCTCCTGGAACTCGGTCTCCAGGTCCTTCGCGATGACGGAGGACCAGAGGTACGTGTAGTACGCCGCCGAGTAGCCATCCAGGTGCCCGAAGGCCACCTCGAAGTGCGTGCCGTCCCGGTGCTCGTGCTTGAAGGGGCTGAGCTTGTCCTGCAGGGCCACCAGGGCCTCGGTGGTGTCGAAGCCCGGCTCGCGCGAGTAGTAGTCCAGGCTCACGGCGGACAGGAAGAGCTGCCGCCGCGCCCACAGGCCCTGGCCGAACGCCTTCGACGCGCGGAGCTTCTCCACCAGCTCCGCGGGGATGGGCTGGTTCGTCTCGTGGTGCTTCGCGAACTCCTTCAGCACCTCCGGGTTGCCCGCCCACTGCTGGAGCAGCATGGACGGCGTCTCCACGAAGTCCCACTCCACGCGGGTGCCCGCGATGCCCGCCCACTTCAGGTGCCCGCCGAAGATGGCGTGCAGCAGGTGGCCGAACTCGTGGAAGAAGGTCTCCACCTCGTCGTACGTCATCAGCTCGCCGGGGCGCGCGAAGTTGCACACCAGCGACGCCTCCGGGTAGCGCTTGCCGGCCTGGCCCGCGACGAGGTCGAACTGCGCCGCGTGCTTGTACTTGTCGTCACGCGGGTGCATGTCCAGGTAGACGCGGCCCAGCAGCGTGTCGCCATCGAACACGTCGTAGGTCTCCACCTCCCGTTGCCACACCCGGGCGTCCTTCACCGGCTTGTAGGTGATGCCCCAGAGGCGCGAGGTGATGTCCATCACCCCCGCCTTCACCTGGCTGTACTCGAAGTAGGGCCGCACCGCCTGCGAGTCGAAGCTGTAGCGCTCCGCGCGCAGCCGGTCCTCGTAGAAGTCCTGGTCCCAGGGCTCCAGCACCTTGGCGCCCCGCACGTCCTGCTGCTTGCGCGCCAGCAGCTGCGCGTACTCCTGCTTCGCGCGGGCCTCGGTGGCCACGCCCAGCCGGTCGATGAAGTCCGCGGCCGCCTGCTGCGTGCGCGTCATCTTCGTCTCGGTGGTGTACGCGGCCCAGCTCCCGTAGCCTAGCAGCGTGGCCAGCTCGTGGCGTTTGGCGATGAGCCGCGCCAGCACGTCCTGGTTGGCCGGGTACGCGCGCTGACGGTAGGTGCGCCACAGCTTCTCGCGCGCCTTCGCGTCCTTCGCGTACGTCATGAAGGGGAAGTAGTCGGGGTAGTTGGTGGTGATGACCACTTGCCCGTCCGCGCCCGGCGGGTGCGCCTTGCGGTAGTCCTCCGGCAGGCCGTCCAGCTCGGAGGGCTTGAAGCTCGCCTCGCGGACGTCCTCGGCGATGTTCTTGCTGAACTGCTGCCCCAGCTTGAGCAGCTCCTCGTTGAGCGACTTCACCTTGGCGCGGGTGGCGTCGTCGCGGTCCACGCCGGCGCGGCGGAAGTCGAGCAGCGCGCGCTCCATCCAGTACCGGGTCGCCGCGTCCGCGCGGGACAGGTCCACCGCGGCCAGCACGTCATAGACGCCGCGGTCCTGGGACAGCGCCACGTTGGCGGAGTCCACGCGCTGCTCACACTCGCGCGCGGCGTCGCGGAAGGCCGCTTCTGGATGCACCTCGCGCGCGAGGCTGGAGCGGTTGGCCGCGGCGAGCAGCGAGCCCAGGGCATCGTCATAGGCGGCGAGCACGGCCTGGCCGTCCGCGCGCGCGTCCAGCGCCTTGATGGCGGTCACCTGCGCGCGGGTGCGCTCGAGGTCCGCATCACACGCGGCGGGGGTGTGCGTGCAGCCGGCCGACGCCAGTGCCGCGCAGAGGGTGAGGGCGCTCAGTCTCTTCAAGGGTGGGTTCCTCCAGGGGCCAATGACAACGCCGGAGCGTCATGCCACATCCCGTCCGCCTCCGCTCGTGCTGACATCCAGGAGGATGAGGCCGACCCGATGACAGACCGTGAATGCGTGGAGTTGTTGCAGTGGGCCGCGCCCCGCCTGCGCCTGCGCTGGGAGGGCTTCCGGCGCGTGCGGGGGCAGGTGTGCAAGCGCATCGGCCGCAGGCTGAAGGCGCTGGGCCTGCCAGACGCCGGAGCCTACCGTGCCCGGCTGGAGGCCGAGCCCGCGGAGTGGGACGTGCTCGACGCGCTGTGCCGCGTCACCATCTCCCGCTTCTACCGGGACGCGCGCGTCTTCGAGGTCCTGCGCCATGACTTGCTCCCCGCCCGGCTGGCGTCGCTGCGCGCGCGAGGAGAGGCCACGCTGCGGGCGTGGAGCGCGGGCTGTGCTTCCGGTGAGGAGCCCTACACGCTGTCGGTGCTCTTCCAGTTGGGGTTGGAGCCGCGCTTCCCGGGAGCGCGGCTGGCGTTGGTGGCCACCGATGCGGACGCGGCGCTGCTCGCGCGGGCGGCGCGGGGCTGCTATCCGCGTGGGGCGTTGCGCGAGCTGCCTCGTGCGTGGGCGGAGCGCGCCTTTCCGGGACCCGGCGACGAACCGTGCCTGGCGCCGGAGTACCGGCGGGCAGTGGACTTTCGCCAGCAGGACTTGCGCTCCCAGATGCCCGACGGGCCCTTCCACCTGGTGCTGTGCCGCAACGTCGCCTTCACCTACTTCGCGCCGCCGCTTCAGCGCGAGGTGCTGTCACGGCTGGTGGCGCGGCTGGCCCCTGGTGGACTGCTGGTGATTGGCGGTCATGAGTCCCTGCCCGAAGGAGACTTCGGCCTGATGCGCGCCGCTGGCCCGCTGCCTGTCTTCGCGCGGACAGACGCCTGAGACCGCCGGGCTCTGGCTACGAATTCGTCCGGTGCGAGCATTCCGCGTCGCTGGGCCGTGCTCCCCTGACGTGAGCGGGAAGGAGGGTTCGGGCCTGCTCCTGGCCGGGGGAATCCGAGGATGCGCACGAACCTGTGGTGGAGCGTGGTGCTGGTGGCGTGTGCTTGTGGCGGCGCCGCGAAGACGGGCGACGCGCTCCGCTCGCGGCAGGCGGGGCTGTCGCTCTCCGCCGCGCCAGGAGGCGTCCAGGGCACCTTCGTCCATGAGGACGAGGCGGTGACGTTCTCCTCTCGCGAGGTGGAGCCAGGGGTGTACCGGCTGGAGGTCCGGCTGCGCGGGCTGACGCTCACCGGGTTGATGGAGCCGGCCAGCGGCGTCTCCACGCTGGATGGCTTCGCGGAGGCGAATGCCGCGGACGCGCAGATGGGCGCCGCGGACCGCGCGCTGCTCACCGCCCTCTATCGCGAGCTCGACGCGGCGCTCCCCAAGGGAGACGCGGCGGCCCCCGCGGCCATGTACCTGCGCCGCGCGGTGAGCGTGTGGTCCCAGTACCCGGACACCGTGGGGCTGCGGCGCGTGGTGATGGGCGAGAAGGGACGTGGCTACACGACGTTGTGCAGCTATGCGCGGTGCAACGGGCGCGACTCGGGCAGCTGCGAGGGGCGCTACAACTGGTACGCCCACGCGACGCATGACTGCGACCGGGGCGGCTTCGACTGGCCGGGCAATCAGCAACTGGCCCAGCTCGGTGACCACTATTCGTGTAACGGGGACGAGTTCTATCTGGCCGGTGATACCTGGCACTGCGGTTCACCCAATCACTGGCACCGGCCGAAGGTGGTGGGCAACTGCTTCGGGCGCTGCGGCAGCACGTGCGGCGGGGACACCCAGTACACGGTGGACGCCACCAACCACGACAGCTGCGTGCGCAATGGCCACATCCTGGTGAGCGGCTGGTGCAATGACCAGTTCGTCGCCGCCGTGGATGACGAGCTGTTCGCTCCCAACTGCTACTGAGCCATGTCACGACGGTCCCCGCCAGCGAGGTGGATGGGGTGGCTGATGCTGGCCGCGCTCGGGTGTTCCTTTGAAGCGCCGAAGACGCGGGCCGCGGAGGCGGCGGTGCGCCACTTCTTCTCGGCGCTGCCCGCGGGCGACTGCGAGGTGCTGGCACCGCTGCTGGCCACGGGGGGAAGCGCGAGACCCTGTGTGGAGACGGTGCGTGAGCTGCGGGGGCATGGCCTCACGCTGGTGGAGATTGTCGAATCGACGGTGGACGGGCGCGACGCCGAGGCCGTCCTCGTGCGGGCCCGGGTAGCCCATGGTGGACGCGAGCGTCCGGCACCGTGGTTGCTACGCGTGGAGCGTCAGGACGGCGACTGGCGGGTGCGCTTCTGAGCGCCGGGGCGGGGAGGGGGACCATGCGGATTCGTTACCGTTTGATTCTGGCGGGTGCGGGCGTGCTCGCCGTGGCACTGGGCAGCGTGGAGCTCTGGCCCCAGTCCGAGCCGGCGCCGCTGCCCGCCGCGATGCGCTCCATGGCCGTGCCTCCGGCTCCACCTCCACCCGCGCCGCCCCCCAGGGTGGTGCCGGTGAACGCCGCCGAGGTGCCCGCTCCGGCGCCTCCGCGCGAGGTGCCCCAGGTCACGGTGGCGCGGATGGAGCCAGAGCCCGTGGAGCCAGAGCCGGAGCTGGAGGACGCGTCACTGCCTCGTCCCGAGGACAACGACGACCTCGAACCCGAGCTGCCGCAGACAGCCCAGTGGGAGCTGGAGAAGACGGCGCGAGTGGCGGCGCTGGTGGAGCGAGACGTGGTGCGGCTGGCGCGCGAGCGAGAAGACGCCGCGGCACAAGGTGACGTGCGGCGGGGCGAGCAGCTTGACGTGCTGCTTCAGCGCAGCCTGGAGCAGCTGCGCGACCTGCACGAGGAGGTTCGCAGGCTGGCCGCGGTGGTGAACGGCGTCGCCCCCTCGGAATGAGCGCCAGGGGGCCGGACGCCGAGGAGGCCCTGGCGGCGCCTTCCATGGCCTGGAGGCAGGGCTCCAGACTGGGAGGGCCTCAGGCGCGGATGCTCGTCTTCCGCGTGCCCGCTCTTTTGTAGACCTTGCCCGCCTTCAGCGGAGTCGTATCGCCGCGTCCTGTCGTCTTCTTGGGACGGCCCTCCTTGCGGTAGGCCACGGCGGCCGCCGACGGCAGCGTCTTGCGCCGCGACGTGCTGCTCTGGCCCGGCTCCGGTTCGGGCAGCTTGCGGCTCTTCGCCGTGAGGCCCGTCCCTGGCGCGTGGCGGGGGCTGACGCTGCGGTCCGCGAAGGTCCGTTTGCCCAGGGCTCGCCGGCCGCTCTTCTTCGCGTGGTGCGTGCTGTCCTCGCTGGAGAGGTGCACATCGGTGGGCTTGAGCTCCAGCGTCGTCCCCTGCCGCTTCGCGCGCTTCACGCGCTCCGTCTGACTCTTCTCTGGCATGCCACCTCCAGCGACACAGGTAGGAATGCCGCGCGGAGGATGCCAGGGAGCAGCGAAGCGGCCGGGGCCCGGTGCCCAAGCCTGGTGGTGCCTCCGAAGCGTCCGTCATGGCCTTCCGGGACGGGTTGCGGCGGCGCGGGGCGAGGTGCTCCGATGGTGGGGCCATGCGCCGCGCTCGAAGCTCCCTGGATGCGCCGTACCTCTCGCTGGAGGCGAGCGAGCTCCGCATCGTCTGCCCTGGCTGCGGGCATGCCGTCACGGTGAGCGCCGAGGCCCTCTGCATGAAGTGCGGCGCGAGCCTGGAGGCGGCCCTGAGCGCCGCGCGAGGTCCGCCGCCTCCGTTGCCCCCGCGCCGGTTGACCCGGGCACAGCGCGCGGCCGTCTCGCGGCCCAAGCTGCACAAACACTACATGCTGGGAACGCTGGGGCTGTGGGCGGGGGTGATGCTGCTCCCGGTGGGTCTGCTCTTGGTGCGGCCCCTGCTCCTGCAAGCCGCCATCTTCATTGGGGTGGGGTTGCTCTTCCGGCGCACGAGCTGGCCGGTGGCGCTGCGGCGCGAGCAGCGGCGCCAGTTGAAGGCGTTGGTCTGGGGATTGCCGGCCGCGGCGGAAGTCACGCGGGTGGAGCGTCAGGTGGCGCCTTCGCTGCATGCTGGGCGCCTGGTGCAGCTCGACTACGTCTTCACGGTGCATGGCCAGCGCGTCGAAGGGAGTCTGCCTTCGACGCACGCGGCGGACCTGCTGCGGCGCCCGGGAGAGCGCGTCTGGGCCGTCTACGTGGCGGAGGACCCTGGCGCCAGCGCGCTGTGGCCACCGGCCCCCTGAAGCGAGCATGGCCCCTGCCCCGGAGGTCGCGAGGCAGGGGCCGCGTCACGACGTGTCTGTGTTATCCGCCGTGAAGGGGCAGGCGCTTCTTCGGCCCGCCAATGTGCTTCACGTTCATCTCGCTGGGGGTCTTCTTGCGGCCCTTGAGCGCCGTCGCGCGGCGCCGATGACTCTTGGGCTCATGCGCCTCGGCGGCGGGGCCCAGCGTCACGCGCTCCAGCGTCTTCTGCCGCCGCAACGCGGCCGCGTCATCGTGGGGCAGCGTCTTGCGCCCCTTGCTGGCCTGCACGCTCGGTTGGGCTCCGTGCGCGTCGACCCGCCGCCTGTTCTTGATGCCTGCCACTGTCGTCCGAACGGCCATGTTGCCTCCCTCCGGGTGAGGTAAGGACGGCGCCCCGGCTTTTCCATCCCCTCCGTCAATCGCCCCGGGTCGGACTTGAACGTTCACCTGAGACAACCTGCTTCGCGGCCCAACGCTGTACTCAAGGTTGCCGCAAGGGACGTGCCGCTTCGTGGTCTGTAGAATTCACTGCCGGGACTGTGAAGCGCGCTCCCCCTGGATGGCATGCGGCTTTCCTTTACGCCTGATGCCACCTGTCCGGCGGGATGTGGCACTTGTCATTGAGGCGATACTCGCCATTTCGCCAGACCATGAAATACGCTGGCACAAGGGGTGCTCTCTCCACTCGCACGACCGCCTGTTCGGTCGACAGGAGAGGGATCCGATGAAGAAGAGCATTGGCCTTGCGCTCGCTTTGACAATCATTGCTTGCGGCAAGGCCCAGGACGATGAAATGCCGCCAGTCGAGCCCGTGGAGGGAAATACGGCGCAGACCGTGGCGGTGCGGTTGCTGGGCGTCCGCGGCTCGGGGCCGGTGCGCGTGCAGGTCTCCGCGCTCGAGTTGACGGTCGACGGCAACCCGCTTTCGTCTCAGCTGGGTGGCAGTGAAATCGACCTCGGCAACGAAGAGAACGCGTGGGCCGTGACGACGTTTGACCTCCCGGTCGACGCGCGCAAGGTCGGGATCCGGTTGAAGTTTGACCCGGAAGGCATCGTGGAGCGCAACGGGAAGACGCAGTTGCTCGACCTGAGTGGGCCACCGGTCTCGTTGATCGCGGACGCCGCGCAGCTCCGAAAGCGCAGCAAGGTCGTGCTTGAGATCGACCTCGCGCGCTCATTGGTCGACCGTGGCGAACAGGTCTTCATGTTTCCGGAGTTCATTGTTCGCTACTGATGAGACTTCGAGCATCACGGCCACATGCGGTGAATTCAAACTGTAAGCAGAAATGAAAGGTAGATGGGGGAGTATGCGTTTTGGATGGCTATTGGCAACAGCGGGCCTGCTGACAGGCAATGTCGCGCTTGCGCATGAATTGGCGTGCGACAAGCGAGTGAACGGGGAGCTCATCTACGAGATTCAGTCGTACCCGGCGCCGCTCGAATGGACGATGAAGGTGCGCAATGTGCACCCAACGGGCGCGTCGACGGTCGATGTGGTGGAGGACCGACTGCTCACCGATGCGTTCGGTTGGGTCCCCACTCGGACGCCGCCGTACACGCTGGCCGTTGGAGAGTTCTATACCGAGCGCTACACGGTCACGGTGAACTCGTTCGAGGAGTGCAAGCAGCTCGCGCTGGCTGATGGTTCGAAAGACGAGCTCATCGACAACGTGTTCTCCGCGTCCTGGGACGATGGTGAGATTCAATGCCGGGCTCGCGTCGTCTGCCTGCCGCTCTGCCCGCCCGGGACCTGCATCGGCGAACAGGGACCTCCGGGGCCCGAGGGGCCGCAGGGGCCCGAGGGACCTCTGGGGCCCGAGGGACCTCCGGGCGAGGATGGGCTCCAAGGGCCCGTGGGGCCTCAAGGCGTGCCAGGCGTCGCTGGACCGCAGGGGGTGCCCGGCGTCGCCGGTCCAGTGGGTCCTCCCGGAGAGACGGGCGCCACCGGACCTGCGGGGCCGGCTGGGCCCGCGGGTGAGACGGGCGCCACGGGCCCTGCGGGGCCGGCTGGGCCCGCGGGTGAGACGGGCGCCACGGGCCCTGCGGGGCCGGCTGGGCCGGTTGGTGAGACGGGCGCCACGGGACCTGCGGGGCCGGCTGGGCCTGCGGGGCCGGCTGGGCCTGCCGGAGAGACGGGCGCCACGGGCCCTACGGGGCCGACTGGGCCCGCGGGTGAAACGGGTGCGACGGGGCCTGCTGGGCCGACGGGGCCTGCTGGTGAAACGGGCGCGACGGGGCCTGTCGGGCCGACGGGGCCCGCGGGGCAGTCCGTGGTCGGTGCGTCCGAGCCCCCCGGGGCGAACTGCACCTATGGGGGCGTCCAGTACACCTCCGCGTCGGGCATCAACTATGTCTGCAATGGGGCTCCGGGCGACACGCTGGCCTTCGGGTACTTCTATGCCCTGATGCCGCCCGACAACGCGGCGACCGTTGCTGCCGCGTCCGCGGTGGACTTCCCGCGCGATGGCGCAACGAACGGAATCAATCGGGCCAGCGACAGCGAGTTCATCCTGCCCGCGATTGGTGTCTACGAAGTCTCCTGGCAGGTGAGCGTCACCGAGGCCGGGCAGCTCATCCTGGGGCTCGACAGTGGTGGCGGGGTCGTGGAGCAGATCAACACCGTGGCTGGCCGCGCTACCGGAGCGTCTCAAATCATGAACCACGTCTTGATCACGACGACCGTGGTGAACTCGGTGCTCACCGTCCGCAATCCCGCGGGGAACTCGCCGGCACTGACGATTACGCCCCTCGCTGGCGGAACGCGCGCCGTCTCCGCCTCGCTGGTCATCAAGCAGATTCAGTAGCTGGACCCCCGGAGAGGCCATTCGACACGTTCGAGTGGCCTCTCCTCAGGGGCGATGGTCCGTAGGGCGCTGCCGGACGTGACGTCGACCGTGTTCGTCAGGGCCTTCCGTGGGCGAAGGGAAGACGGATGGAGCCCGGTGCTACGTCGACGACCCGTTGCCACGCCGGGGCGGGCGGGTGCTGGTGGTTCTTTGCCTCCCTCCGGGTGAGGTAAGGACGGCGCCCCGGCTTTTCCATCCCCTCCAGGGGACGGCGGAGGTCATTACTCACCTGCCTGCCGGGATGAAGAGATGCCGCGCGCTGTCTGGATGCGTTCGCGCGCGTTCGACTTCATGAGGGTGGGTATCTCCCGCTCTTCCACTCCCGGAGCGTCAGGGCGGCACTGAGCCCGACCTGGCTCATCGGCGTCGCGGCCAGTTCCTCCAGGGTGCGCTCCGCCTTTTCGGAAGCAAACTTCACTAAAGCCGTTGCGGCCCAGTATCGGGTTCCGGGCTCGGTCGCCGTCAGGAGGTTCAGCAGGGGCGGCAGCGCGGCGGGCCCTCGTGTGTTCAGCTCGTCACGAGTTGCTGCGGCGGCGTCGTACTCGCGGTTGGCTGCCTGGGTTTTCCGTGCGTTCAGCAGGCTCCCATGCCGCGCCGAGACCTCCCGAAAATGGTCCACCAACCGGGCGGTATCGAGATTTCCGAGTCCGTGCGCCTTCATGGCAGGACGCCGAACCACGGAAGAAGGGCTACGCGCCAGGAGGCGAGCCGCGCCGACAAGTCGCAACGTCATGTGTCCTCACTGTCGGCCCCGTCGACTACATCAAGCAAGGTGTTTAAAAGGGTGGCTCTGAAGGGCCCGAGGTAGATGGTCGCGCGGATGGGAACGTGGGGCCGTAGCACGCGCCTTTGTAGACGATGTAGTTCCAGTCTGGGTCGCAATCCTTCAGCGCTACGTCTAGCTTCACCCAACACCCACCATTGATGGGGATTTGTGTCTTGCTTGGGCAGCGGCCTGCGGCATCTGTTCGCGTCTGGCCTGGGATGGGCCTGGGAGGAGGCTCTACGGCGATGGTTGACCACGCAGATGGAGCCCGCCGCAGTGGTCCCGGGGCCGTCAATGCGGAGTCTCCGACGGCCACCGTGCCGCCATCCTTCACGACCTCGGACTTGGATGCGTGAGCCTGCTCGGCTCCCTCGGAGTCCGCGCGCAGCATCCACATTGCGCCAAGTGCCATGGCGCTTCCCAGAGCGCCTGCTACCGTGACCCATGTCCACCGAGTCCACCTGGACGCTTGAGGCACGGCGTGGTGGGCGTCAGCCCCAGCGTCGCTAGACCGGGAGTCCTCCTGGTCAAAAAGTGGCAGATCCGCCTCGGGGCCCGCCTGGGTTGCGGCCCGTGTCAGCGCTTCGGCCAGTGCTTGGGGGCTACCGCGTGCCTCGGGCTGCACGGCCAGCATCTGGGATACAAGCGCGCTCAACTCCGCGCAGCATCGACCGTTGACTGCGCATGGCGGGTGAACCCCCGGGCCCTTCGGATTCCAGGCGTGGCGCGCATCATCCAGTTGCGCCGTTGCGAGCGGGTACTCGTTGGTTACGAGCCGGTAGGCTGTTACCCCCAACGCGAAGACATCATCCGCAGGTCCGGGTGCGTAGGCGGAAGTCGACGCACGCGTGGGATGCCGCGCCGAGCGCCACGCCTCTGGTGAGCGATAGGGGGGCGTCCCCGGAGGAAACGGCGGTGGCGTGAGGGGGGCGGCACCTACGTAGTGTCCTGACCCGAAGTCGATCAAGAAGACCTGGTCGTCCGTAGCACGCACCAGCACGTTGTATTCCTTCACATCTCTGTGGACCCCGCCCGCGGCGTGGGTGGCCTCAAGCGCACTCGCGAGGCTGGCGAGGACGTTGAGCACCTGTCGCGAGGTGGTCCGTCGCACTCGCCCCCACTCGGATAGGGACACGCCCTCTATCCACTCCATGGCGAGGTAGGGGTGCGTGGCGCCCGCCGCTTGCTGCCAGCTCCCATGGTCCACCAGTCGCGGGACGCTCCGATGGCGGATCCGAGCGAGGAGTTCCGCTTCGCGAGTGAAGCGCTCATCGCCTGGGTGCAGTGCGACTTTGAGCGCAACGGGCTCAGAGTCGCCTGCTGCATTGATTGCGCGGTAGACGGCGCCGTAGGTCCCCCACCCTCGGCGCTCCAGCACGCGCCACCGCCCTACGCGTGTTCCGGGTGGCAAACGTGCTGGATTCAGGGTTCCAGGTCCCATTGCAGACCCCGTGCAAAGAGGAGGGGCGCTACGCTGGCGGCGAGTCTACTTCCTGGAACGGAGGGTGTCAGGGACACCTCTCGGTTTCCGGAGCACCCTCCAGTGACGCCCCCTCCGGCAGTGAACGGGATCGCCAGGACGTGCGCCCAGGGGCCCGGCGCTACGTCGACGAGCCCTTGCCACGCCGGGGCGGGCGGGTGCTGGTGGTGCTCTCCGGCGGGAACAGCCAGCCGTCCGTGCCGCGCGGGGCGCTGTTGCTGGTCCGCGACGTCTCCGTGGGCTCCAGGTGCAGGCCCCGGCAGCCGCGGCACCAGGACTGGGGCCGGCGCTCACCGCGCATGATGCGGTAGCCGAAGTCCTGCGCCGTGGGGCCCCGGTGGCCGCAGCGAGGGCAGGTGCTCAGGGACGTGACGCCCGTCTCCTTCGCCTTCTGCTTGCCATGCTCCACCACCAGCGCCAGCGCCGCGGCGAACCCCACCCGCCGCTCCGAGGCGACGTGGAAGCGCCGGGCGCGCTTGCGGCCCTTGCCGCCCAGCACCGGTTCCAGGTCCATTCCCCCAAGCAGGTTGCGCTGCTCGAGGATGCGCGTCGAAGAGCTGTTCGCGGTCGAGTGGCTCACAAGAGCACTCATACCGGGGCGGTCTGACATGCCCCGTGGAGGCGGATGCCTGCCTGCCCTCGCCTCGGAGGGGCACTGAACGAAAGTTCAATGAATCCAAGGCTCTACACATCCGCCCCGCCCGGTAGGACGCCGGCTACTCCCCGCCGTCCGCGCCGGACAGGCCGCCGCCGGCCTCGCTGGTGCCGAAGACGGGGGTGCCGCCGGGCAGGCTCGGGTCATGCGGGAGGCTGCCGCGCGGGCTGCGCAGGTAGACGAAGGGCGTGGCGAACAGGAAGTTGGACACGCGCGACGTGTAGATGTCCGCGTACCGCTCCACCTGCCGGGCCAGGTGGCTCTTGTCGTTGCCCGCGCGCGTCAGCAGGCCCCAGATGGGGTTGGACAGCTCGGTGGCCGCGCGCGCCAGGGGCCCCAGCTCCGCGTCCAGCGCCTCCACCTCCGCGCGCAGCGTGGCCTGCCGCGCCACCAGCTCCGCCTCCGTCGGCGTGTCAGTACGCGGGCCGTACTGGAAGCGCCGCCGCTGGAGCTCCAGGCGAATCTGGCGGCTCTCCGCCTCCAGCCGCTCCTTGACCACCATGCGCTCGGCCAGCCGGGTCTCCGTGGCGCGGAACGCGGCGATGGAGCGCACCTCGTCCTCCAGCTCGCGCAGGATGAGCGCCGTGCGCCAGCGCAGCACGTTCTTCGTGACATGCACGTCGCCGAACATGTGGTCGCCCACGTAGAGAATCTGGTCACCGCTCATGCCCAGGTGGCGCTCCAGCTCCACCGCGCTGCCGCCGAAGTACGGCGTGCCGGGCTTGAAGGGGCCTGAGTGCGGACGCAGCAGCGCCTCGCCGCTGGACTCCACGACTTCGAAGAGCGACGAGCGCGTGGTGAAGAACTCCGGCTTGCGCGCGGAGACAATCACCACGTCGAAGAGCTGCCGCCACGTCATGCCGTCGGGCAGGTGCCGGTCGAAGGCGAAGTGCATCATGGGCTCGGTGTAGGCCCACTCGCTGTTGGTGATGAGCAGCAGCTTCTTGCCGGCGTTGCGCTGGTCCAGCAGCGCCAGCGGCGTCTCCGGGTCGTCGATGACGTAGCGCTCCGGGTCGGCGATGATCTCCGCCTTCAGCCGCCCCTGCATGTGCGTGGCGTCCAGGTTCTTCCGGACGTGCTCGTAGAGGTCCGAGTAGCCCATGGGGCCCGGGAGCTGGCCGGCGTCCAGCCGGTCCACGAGCTGCGCGTAGATGCACGCCTCCGACAGCGAGAAGAGCGTGTTGAGGAACACCCAGCGCCGCTCATGCAGGTCGATGATGGTGCGCGCGTATTCGTCGCGCTGCGCCTCGAAGCTCATGGCCTGCGTGCCGTGCAGCGCCTTCTTCACGAAGCCGAAGCGGTTGGCCTTGAGGAGGTTGCCCTTCTCCGTGTCGATGATGAGGCCGCGCATCGACAGCTCGGGGTCGAACGACAGGTCCGCCACCGGCCAGCCCTGCTCCACGAGCCGGTCGCGGATGTGCTCGTAGGCGCGGCGCTCCCACGCCTCCACATGGTAGTGGATGAGCGTGTAATCCATGTCGTAACCCACCGCCTTGATGGCGCGCAGGTTGAGGGTGCGGTTGCAGAACAGCCCGCGCTCGGGCGGGGGACCAGGAATGAACGTGCTCATGGCCCCCCTGGCTTGCCCCGGAGCGCGCGAAAAGTCACTGCTTTCGTCAGGGCCCGTCCGCTGGACGGCAGAAGTCCAGCGGCACCCCGGCCGGCTCAGGCCTGCTTCGCGAGCTCCGCGTCGATGGCGGCCAGCAGGCGCGCGTCGTCCGCGGCGACGTCCGGCGCGAACCGCGCGGCGACGCGGCCATCACGCCCCACGAGGAACTTCTCGAAGTTCCACTGCACCTCCGGCGCGGGGTTGGCGGTGATGCCGTAGCCCTGCAGCCGGCTGCGCATGGGGCCTTCACCCACGGCGTCCGGGATGGCGCCCGTCAGCGCGTGGTAGAGCGGGTGCTTGTCCGCGCCCACCACCGAAATCTTGGAGAACAGCGGGAACTTCACGTCGTAGGTCAGCGTGCAGAAGTCCTTGATCTCCGCCTCGCTGCCCGGCTCCTGGCCCAGGAAGTCGTTGGCCGGGAAGCCCAGCACCTCGAAGCCCTCGGCGCGCTTGCGCTCGTAGAGCTGCTCCAGGCCTTCGTACTGCGGCGTCAAACCGCACTTGGAGGCCACGTTGACCACCAGCAGGACCTTGCCCTTGAACTGGCTCAGTGACTGCGGGGCACCGTCAATGGACTTGAGGGGAATGTCGTAGAGGTTCTGGCTCATGCCTCACCCTATAACCGCTCGGTGGGGAGTAGGCCGGGGAGATTGTAAAATCCAGAATTGACGACTATCCATCACCTCCTCTCAACCTTCCCTCATTGGAGGTCTGCCCATGTCGTGGACGATTCGGAGCCTGCTCCTTGGTGTCTTCCTGCTGTCCGGCTGCAAGCACGCGGGAGGCGGCGTCACCCCCACCCCGACGCAGCCGCAGGCCTGTGATGCGCAGCAGGCGCAAATCTCCCGCGAGGCCGACGAGCGCGCCAGCCCGTGGAGCGTGGAGCAGCACCTGGCGAAGAACTTCCCCGGGAAGAAGGTGTCGTGGCTGATGACGGACTCCGCGTACCAGAACTTCGTGGTGAAGCCGAACGCGCGGAACTTTGGCCGCTGCAATGACCGCGGCTGTTACCTGTTCGCCGCGCCGTCGGAGACCATCCAGGCCGCCGTCGAGAAGTCGATGGTGGACGGCGCGCATGACCCGGCGGTGATTGGCCAGGCGCTGGGCCTGCCGGCGAAGAACTTCGAAGGGCCGCTGCGGATGATGACGCTGGACCTGGCGGCCACCGGCGTGTGCGTGCGCCTGCCCGTGGACAGCGACCCGGGCGTGTGGAAGTGCACCAGCGAGGCGGACACGGACTGCTTCAAGTTCGGTGGCTACACCTCTGGCGGCGTGCCGGAGCTGATGGTCATCGACGCGCCCGTCTCCCAGGCGGTGGTGACGGAGATTCCGTGAGCGAGGAGCAGGTCCTCATCCAGAGCCCGCTGATGTACCGGCTGGTGCGCTCGGCGGAAGGGGCGCTCTTCCTCGACGTGGTCGTGGGAGGCATCGCCCAGTTCACGGTGCGGGTGGTCCTCACCGCCCAGGAAGCGGAGGCCTACGGCCGGCTGGGCCGCCCCTACGCCGACCGTCTGGCGATGGATGTCATGGCCAGCCCGGCGTTCGGCGGGCGGGCCATCCGCGTGCCGTAGGGCGCGGCGAGGGCTTGCCGCCCCGGGCCATCTTGAGTGGTGGCTCGGGGGCGGTGCTTGCGGGGGCCTGTTGCACCTTCGTGAATGCGCCGCCGCGCCCGGGTGTCGGAGGCTGACGTGTTGTCACCTCCGGCCCGGGCCGCGAAGGAAGCTTGCATGAAGATGCTGTGGAGTGGGGCGGCCCTGTCCGCCTGTGTGCTGGGGCTCGCCGCCGGAGCCGCCCGCGCCGAAGCGGCGTGGAAGACGGTGGCGGAGAAGCCCTACGTGGTGAAGGTCCGCGCGCGCCCGGGCTCCGAGGCCAAGGACGTGTGGGCGGAGGGCGAGCTGGCCGCGAGCGCCGCGGACGTCCAGGCGGTGCTGCGGGACGTGGACGCCTACCGGCGCTGGATGCCGTACGTGAAGGAGTCCCGCATCCTGAAGGACCTGCCGGACGAGGGCCAGCGCACGTACACGAAGCTGGACCTGCCGGTGGTGTCCTCGCGCGACTACATCTGCGACGTGGTGCTGGAGTCCAAGCTGGCGGAGGACGGCTCGGGGGTGTTCGCGCAGCGCTGGCAGGCGACGCCGGACGCCATCCCCCAGCGGCGCGGCACGGTGCGCATCCGGCTCAACGAGGGGAGCTGGCGCGTGGAGCCTCGCGGCGAGGGGAAGTCCCATGCCGTGTACCGCTTCAGCGTGGACCCGGCCGGCTCCATCCCTGGCTTCCTGGCGCGCATGGGGCAGAAGGACGCCGTGGAGGACACGTTCCGCGCGGTGGAGAAGCGCGCCCGGGAGCGCGCCGCGTCCCGCGCGAAAGCGCAGTGACGCCAGCGCGCCGCAACCGATGCGGGGCCCTGGCCGGAGTACGCAAGCCTTGCGCGCCTCCAGGGCTGTCGCGCCGCGCACCGCAAGGCACGCTTCCTGAAAGCATTATCTCCCGCTGGGCCGCGGGTTGGCAGTGGCCGGGGTGGCAGCAGTGGGAGGCGAACGTGGAGCTGCTGGCTCGGGAGGCCCAGGAAGCATTGCGGCAACGCAGACATCGGCTGCGCGCCCGGGCCTCGTCGGGGGTGGGAGGGCTGTCCTTCACCCAGGCGGAGGCGCAGGAGCTGCGGGACATCGAGGAGGCGCTGACGCGCATCGCCCAGGGGGAGTTCGGCCGGTGCGCGCGCTGCGGCGGGGCCATTGGCCGGCACCGGCTGCGCGCTGTCCCAGAGGCCCGGCACTGCCTGACGTGCGCCGCCCTGGCGCGCTGAAGGCCCGCTCCCTGCCCGGGCGGGCGGCGTTGCCTGGCGAGCAGTGACGCCGCCCCGCCTGGGAAAGAAGCCGTGCATGGGTGCGTGTCTAGGGGTATAGACACGCCCGACATGTGTCCCATGGTGAAGACCGAAGACCTGATTGACGCTCAGGCGGTGGCCGGGTTGCTGCGCCTGCGCCACTCCAACAGCGTCAGCACCTACCTGCGCCGCTATCCCGACATGCCCCGGCCCGTCCTGGACCTGGGCACGGGGCGGCCCCGGCTTTGGCTTCGTCCCCAGGTGGTGCGCTGGATGCGCGCCCGTAAGCCCGAGCAGCTCCGCGCTGGAGGTGAGTCATGACTACCGCCGTTCCCCGTACCCCGCCCGCCGTGCTTCCGGGGCCCAACGACACCTGCTGGTGTGGCAGTGGCACCAAGTACAAGAAGTGCCACCGCGGCGCGGATGCCGTCGAGGCGCGCAAGAAGGGCCCGGACGTCCTCCGCAAGGGCGTCCGCCCGGGCGTCATCAGCCCCCGCCGCGAGGTGCCGCTCCACATCCCCCGGCCGGATTACGCGCTGACGGGCCGTCCGTCGCGCAAGGACGTGGGCTCCGACATCAAGACGCCGGACGTCATCGCCCGCATGCGCAAGGCGTGCAAGGCCGCCGCCGAGGTGCTGCGGGAGGTGGGCTCGCACGTGCGCCCGGGCATCACCACGGACGAGCTGGATGCGATTACCCACGAGGCGTACATCCAGCGGGGCGGGTACCCGAGCACGCTCAACTACCACCGCTATCCGAAGTCGCTCTGCTCGTCCGTGAACGAGGTCATCTGCCACGGCATCCCGGACAGCCGGGCGCTGGAGGACGGCGACATCGTCAACCTGGACGTCACCATCTTCCTGGATGGCGTGCACGGTGACTGCTCGGCGACGTTCTTCGTGGGCAACGTGGACGAGGAGAGCCAGCGGCTGGTGCGCGTGACGCGCGAGTGCCTGGAGCGGGGCATCGCCGCGGTGAAGCCGGGCCGGCCCATCAGCGACATTGGCCGCGCGATTGAGACGCATGCCACCCAGAACGGCATGAGCGTGGTGCGCGCCTACTGCGGCCACGGCATCGGCGAGACATTCCACACCTCGCTCCAGATTCCGCACTACTACGAAGCCGAGGCCGACACCGTCATGCAGCCCGGCATGATTTTCACCGTCGAGCCGATGATCAACCTGGGCGGCTGGGGTCACCGCACCTGGGATGACGAGTGGACCGCCGTCACCGCTGACGGCAGCCGCAGCGCCCAGTTCGAGCACACCCTGCTCGTCACCGAGCAGGGCGCGGAGATCCTCACCGTGCCGTGAGCCCGTGGACGCGCGCGGCCGGGTGCTTCCGGCCGCGCGCTCCGGCTCCCCGGCGGTCGCTGTCAGGGACGTAGCCCGTCGGGTGAGCGCGGCCCCGCGCAGGCGCGCGCCGCTCGGGGACCGGGAGCCCGCTCAGGCATTCGTGCTAGAGATTCCGGGGAGGGGGATGTGGTCTCATCGTCACGGGAAGTCACCATCTCATGTGTACGGACAGCGCTCTTCCCGAGGAGATTCTCGAGACGGTTCTTCGTTCGATGGACACCGCCGCCGCGGGCCGCTTGCGCTCCGCGCCGGAGGCGCCGCGGGCGCTCGCCCTGGCCTTCCGTGAGGCGGCCTCCCTTCAGTGCTCGGCGCCCGAGCCCCTGGTGTTCGCGCGGCACCTGGGGGCACGGCTCTCCGAGGCGGAGGACCCCGTCGTCGCGCTGGAACGTTTGCACGCACGGGACCTTGCCCTTGCGCTCGCCTGCGCTCGAGGGACGCCGGGGGCGGCGGACCTCTTCGAAGCGCAGGTCCTGCGCAAGCTGCATGGCTCGCTCGCACGGCTCCATTCCTCGCCCACGTTCGTGGATGAGGTGCTTCAGGCGCTCCGGGGAAATCTGCTGATGCCTCGGCCCGACTCGCCGCCCCGGCTCCTTGGCTATGCGGGCGTGGGGTCGTTGTTGCACTGGGTCAACATCTCCGCGGTGCGCCTCGCGCTCCGGATGCGAAAGGCCCAGGGGAGGGAGGCGCGGGTGGACGCGGAGATGCTGGCCGCGGACCCCGCGCAAGGCGGGCTGGAGCTGGGGCTGGTTCGCGAGGAGTCCCGCTCGCACGTGCGCGCCGCCTTCGTCCAGGCGGTGGCCTCCCTGGACGACGAGGACCGGGAGTTGCTCCGTCTCCACTTCGTCGAGCATCTGTCGCTGGCGCGCATGGGGGAGCTCTACGGCGTGCACAAGTCCACCCTGTCCCGGCGGCTGTCCGGGGTGAAGGCGCTGCTGGAGACGCGCACCCACGAGGGGCTGACGGAGCGGCTGTCGCTCTCCCAGGAGGAGCTGGACAGCATGATGCGGGCCGTTCATGGCCGCCTCGACGTGAGCCTGTCCGGACTCCTGGCGGCGAAGGAATGAGCTGCCCGGCCGAGAACGACCTCGCGCGCCACCTGGAAGGCCAGCTCTCCTCCGAGCGTGAGCAACAGGTGCGTGCCCACGTTGCCGGCTGCGCCGAGTGCCGGAGCGTGCTCGCCGCGCTGAGCCCGGATGAGGCGCGGACCTCCTTCGCGGAGGTGGGGCCGCTCGCCACGGGCACGCGGGTGGGGCGCTACGTGGTGCTGGGGCTGCTGGGCGAGGGCGGCATGGGCCGGGTTCATGTCGCGTATGACCCCGAGCTGGACCGCAAGGTGGCGCTGAAGCTGCTCAAGCCGGAGCGGTTCCAGGAGGACTCGCTGGCCCTGGCGCGGCAACGCCTGGAGCGCGAGGCCCGCATCATGGCGAAGCTGTCCCACCCGCACATCGCCAGCCTCCACGACGTGGGCGAGTACCAGGGGCAGCTCTTCCTGGTGATGGAGTTCCTGGAGGGCGGCACGCTGCGGCGCTGGCTGGCGGAGCAACCGCGCCCGCTCCGGGAGGTGCTCGAGCGCTTCCGGCAGGCGGCGGATGGACTCGCCGCGTCGCACGCGCTGGGCATCGTCCACCGGGACTTCAAGCCGGACAATGTCTTGCTGACGAAGGGGGGCCTCGTCCGCATCACTGACTTCGGCCTGGCCAACGCGACCCTGGTGCCCGGAGCGGCGGCTCCCGGCGCGGTGACTTCGGCGTCCCTCACCGTCACGGGGACCTTGCTGGGCACGCTGGCCTACGGCGCGCCCGAACAGCTCCGCGGCGAGCATGGTGACGCCCGTTCGGACCAGTTCTCCTTCTGCGTCGCGCTCTACGAGGCGCTCAACGGCCAGCGTCCCTTCGAGGGAAATACGCGTGAGGCCTTGCTGGAGCAGGTGGCGCGGAATGCCGTGCGGCCGGAGCGCGCCGGTGTCCCCGCGTGGCTGCGGGCCGTCGTCCGGCGCGGGCTCGCCGCCGACCCCGCGGAGCGGTTCTCCTCCATGGAGGCGCTGCGCGCGCGGTTGTCCCGGGACCCCGTGGCGCGCAGGCGCACGGTCGCCCTGGTGATGCTGGGCGCGGTCCTGACGGGGCTGACTGTTTTCGGGTTGCTGTCCAGGCAGCCGCCTCAAGCGCTGTGTCAGGGCAGTGAGCGGCACTTCGCGGGCGTCTGGGATGCGCGGATGCGGGAGTCCACCCGGAGGGCCTTCCTGGCCACGAGCGCCCCGGACGCGGAGGCGTCCTTCTCCGCGGTGGCGGCGGCGCTGGAGCGCTGGAAGCTGGACTGGACGCGCGAGCACCAGGAGGCCTGCGAGGCCACGCGGGTCTGGGGTGAGCAGCCAGACCAGGTCCTGGGCCTGCGCATGGCCTGCCTCGACGAGCGGCTGGAGGAGGTGACCCGCGTGGTGGCGGCGCTCCAGAAGGCGGATGCCCGCACCGTGGCGCGCGGCTTCGGGCTGGGGGGCTCGTTGGCGAGCCTGCGGCGCTGCTCGGACGTGAGGACGTTGATGGAGGCCGTGGCGCCTCCGGAGGACCCGGCCGTGCTGTTGGAGGTAACGGCGGTCCGGGCGGAGCTGGCCCGGGCGAACGCGGGGCTGCTCGCGGGGCATACGCCAGAGGCGTTGAAGGTGGCGCTGGCGGCACGGGAGCGGGCCGTACGCACGCGCTACCGCCCGCTGGAGGCGGAGGCCCACCTGCTGTGCGCCACGCTCCAGGAAGACGCCAGTGCGTTCGAGGATGCGCGAGCCTCGCTGGTCCAGGCCGGCCTCGCCGCGGAGGCGGGGCGCCATCATGCCGTGCTGGCCCGGGTGCTCTATGTCCAGGCGTGGTTGAGTGGCCATGACCTGGGACGGACACAGGAGGCCTGGGCCTCTCTGAACCGCGCTCAGGCGGTGGCTGAGCCGCTGCGCGACCCCGAGTTCGACGCGCTGTTGAGCTATGTCCGCGCCGAGTTGTTCGAGCAGGAGGGACGTTTCTCCGAGGCGGAGCCACTGCTGCGCGAGGCGCTGGACCGCGTCACGGCGAAGGGCGTCTCCTATGCCGCTGCCCGCGCGGAGCTCAACGGACGTCTGGGCTTGCTGGCCCGGCATCAGGGCCGGCTCCTGGAGGCGAAGCGCTGGCAGGAAGAGGCGCTGCGGCTTCAAGAGGACTTGCATGGCCCCGACCACCGCGACACCGCCCGGGCCCTGGTGAACCTGGGCGGCACGCTGGCGCACGCGGGGGAGCTGGCCCGCGCGGAGGCCGTCCTGCAGCGGGCGCTGGCCAGCCTCCGCCGCAGCCTGGGCGAGGAACACCTCGTGGTGGCGCGCACGTTGTCCAACCTGGCCGTCATCTATTTCGAGTGGGGGCGGGGTCCGGAGGCGCTGCGCGCGGCGGAGCAGAGCCTCGCGGTCGCTCGCAAGAGCGTGCCGCCGGAGGGCGCGGACGCGGTGCTCATGGGCATGACGTCGAACCGGACGGGGGTGCTGGGCGAGCTGGGCGCGCGCGAGGCCGAGCTGGAGCAGGCCCGGCGCAGCCTGGCCCACCGTGAGCGCGTGTACGGCGCCACGCATCCGGAGGTCGCGTTGGACCTGCACGAGGTGGGGCGGCTGTTGCGATTGCTGGGGCGCGCGAAGGAGGCTCGGGGCTTCCATGCGCGCGGCGTCGCGCTCCAGGAGTCGTTGCTGGCGCGAGGTGCGCTGGAGGGGGAGGGGCTGCGCTGGCTCGCGGATGCCCTGCTGTTCCTGGGGCGCGTCGAGGAGGCTCGGGGCCACGCGGAGCGGGCGCTCGCGAGGCTGGAGCGGGACTGGGGGCCGGTGGCGCCGGAGCGCATCAAGGCGCTGGTGCTGCTGGGCGACATCCATCTGGCGAGGCGCGAGCCAGCGGAGGCGGCGGCGCCCTTGAGGGCGGCGCTGGCGGCGCTCGCGAGCGAACAGGTGGCGTCCGCGCGGGTTCCCCTGGCGCGGCGGCGGCTCGCCCAGGCCTTGCGTCTGTCCGGGGCGTCTGGCGAGGCGTGTCAGGAGGCGCGCAGGGCGTGGCTGGAGTGGGCGCCCTGGCGCAAGGCCTACCCCGGTGAAGTCGCCGAGGCTCGAGCCGAAAAGGACCGCTGTCCGCGCTAGCCGTCCGATTTCGACGCAACGATGACTCCCGGGCTGTCTCTTTGTCGTGGGGCAAATCCCCATGAACCTTTTTCCGGGAAGTTCCGATGAAGAACCTGACGCGTGCGTTCGTGCTGTCGCTCTCACTCCTCGCTGTGGCGTGTGGTGACTCCAAGGGAGACGACAAAGACGGTGACGGAGGAGGAGGCGGCGGCGGTGACGGAGGCGGCGGCGACGCGCTCCAGTGTTCCGCGGTGGGGTGGTGCACGACGTGGAGCGCGGACACCACCGAGGTGACGAACGCACCGCCGCTGACGGGGGGCACCCTCCGGGAGGGCACCTACCGCGTCGAGCAGGGCCGCGGCTACGACGCGGCGATGGTCCTCCGTGGCAGCTCCGTCATCCTCCTGGGGGGAAGCTGGAACAACTACCTGGGCACCTGGAAGGTGAGCAACGGGAAGCTGGAGCTGACCCGGGCCTCCGCGTGCGACGACTCCAGCGAGGGGCCGCTGGACAACCTCTTCACCGAGGTCCACGCCTTCGCGGTCCGGGGCGACGAGCTCTTCACCCAGGACCAGGACAGCTCGGGGGGGGCCATCCTCCGCTGGAAGCGGGTGAATGACCTGTGTGAGGAGAGCGCCTCGTTCAAGTGCCGGAGCGGCATCTGCTCCTGTGCCACGACGACGAACAGGCCCATGACGGGGCAGCCGAGCTGCAGCGGGTGAGCGCCAGGGCTCACTCTCACGTGCTCCTCCTCCGTGGCGTGAGCCCGTGAGCGCGCGCGGCCGGACTCCTCCGGCCGCCCGCTCCGGGTTCGTCCGGTCGCGCTCAGGGCGCGTTGCGCGCCAGGAAGACCTTGTACTGAAGCGACACGAAGAGGGTGCGAGGCTCCACCAGTCCCGCCCTCGCGAACATGTCGAAGAGCGCGGCGTCGGAGGGGATGGGCTTCATCTGGGCGGACATCTGGCGCCGCCGCTCCAGGGCCTCCGGGGAGACGCCGCAGGCCCGCAGCCGCCGCAGCTCGATGTCCGTCAGCACGGGGTCCATGCCGACGCGGCAGCCCAGGACCAGCGGCGCCCCCGGCTTGAGCCGCCGCGTCACCTCGCGCAGCAGCGCCATGCGGGCCTCCTCGCCCTCCACGTGGTGGAGGACGCCCATCACCTGCGCGCCGTCGAACGGGGCGCTGGCGGGCAGGGTGTGCAGCGCGCCCTGGTGCAGGTGGGTGCGTGAGCGCAGCCCCTCGTCCTCCAGCCGCTTGCGAGCGACGGCGAGCATGGGCTCCGAGGGCTCCACGCCCGTGAAGCGCCAGCCCGGAACCTCAAAGCGGTGGTAGGGCACCAGCTCCGCGCCCGTGCCCACGCCCACGAAGAGGATGGATGCGGCGTCCTGCCCGTCGAGCTGGGCCGTCAGCGCGCTGGCGCCGAGTTCATAGATGGCTGGCGCGCCCGCGAGGTTGATGGCGGCCTGGGCGTCGTAGTGGGGGGCGCGGTCCGCGCCGAAGCCCGCAACGACGAGGTGGTGGGCGGAGTGCTCATGCGTCATGCGGGGACCTCGGGGGAAAGCAGATGGAGCCCGAGGATGCGTCGCGGCCTCGATGTTCGGGAGAGCGGGGATTCAGGTTGAATCGGCGGGGACGCGAGCACCGCCCGCCGCGGCGGTCAGGCGGGCTTGAGCGCGCGAGCGCGGTAGGCACGAGGCGAGAGACCGAACGCTCGCGTGAAGCTCGTCGTGAAGTGGGACAGGTCCCCGAAGCCGGCCTCCAGGGCGACATCGGTGATTCGCGCACGGCTGCCGCGCAGCGCCGAGGCCGCCATGCCTAGCCGCGTGGCGATGACGAGCTGGCGGGGTGTCTGCCCCGTCACTGCTCGGAACATGCGCAGGAAGTGAAAGCGCGTGAGCCCCGCGACGTCCGCGAGCGTGTCCAGCGAGCAGTCCTCCATGAACTTTGATTCGAGATATCGCAGGACCCGGGCCACTCTGCGCGCCTGGAGGTCGGAGACCTCCACCCGTGTCTCCGTCGGGTTGCTTCCCAGCGTCACCCCCGCGTCCACCACCGCCAGTGCCGCCTCTCGCAGGTCCTCCACCTGGCCACTCTCAAGTGCTTGTCGCGCCAGGAGGACGGCGTTCACCGAGGTGAGCGACGCCGGAGCGCAGACGCGCGCGAAGGGGCGCGTTGCTCGCGAGGAGCGTCCCAGCGAGCGGAGGGCATCGTCCAGCAGCGCGTCCGAGCACTCGATGACGAGCGAGCGGTCTCCACCATCATCGACGTGCCGGAACTCATACGGCGCCGCCCGGTTCCCGAGCAGCAGCGCGCCCGGCCCCACCACCGCGACCCCCTCGGGGCTCCGGACATGGAACGCGCCGGACAGCACGACGCTGATGCAGACCCGAGCGTGCTCGCCGCCGAAGATGGGACTTCGCGTGCCTGCTCGGCAGACACAGTCCCTGATGTCGACGGCGTCGTCCGCGCTGAGCGCGTGATAGCCAGGAGCCCGCTCGGGAAGCACCGCAACATTCCCAAAGTTTCGCCTCATGGGCCGATGCTATCCCGACCGCCGTGGTGCTGAAGCAAGGCCCAGGAGGAGCCGTACATGGCGGGGATGTCGTCGATGCGAGGCGTGCTCTTGATGATGACGCTCTGGGAGCTGGGGTGTGGCGCACACGGTGGGCGGCCCGCGGAGGCGCTGAAGCGTCACGAGGGCACCTGCACGCCCGAACTCTACGGCGCGGGGCTCTTCACCACCGGGGCCTGGGACTTCTTCATGGCCTTCTCGCCAGACCAGCGACGCGTGCTCTTTGGCAGGGCAGATGACCGCTTCGAACAATATACGCTCTACGAAACGCAGCTGACCGCTGAAGGGCACTGGTCCCGTCCGGTGCTCCCTCGCTTCGCCACGGAGTGGAGCAACGCGGACCCACACCTCTCGCCCGACGGGCGCACGGTGTACTTCATCTCGAACCGTCCCGAGCCTGGGGAGCAAGGCCCCCGAAGCTCGTATGACATCTGGGCCGCGTCGCTGGGCGCCGACGGAGCATGGGGGGACGCGCGACGCCTTCCGGCCCCCGTCAATGACAAGCACCGCGACGAGTGGTCACCAGCCGTGGCCGCCAATGGCAATCTCTACTTCGGGGGTGAGCGAGACGGCACCCTGGGGGGCAGCGACCTCTGGGTCTCCCGCTGGGTCGACGGCGCCTACCAGCCGCCAGAGAACCTGGGGCCCGCCATCAACTCGTCGGTCCATGAGCTCGAGCCGTGGATTGCGCCTGATGAGCGCTACCTCATCTTCAGTGCACTGCGGCGGGAAGACGGCCTGGGCGGATACGACTTGTTCCTCAGCCGCAAGGTGGATGGCGCGTGGACGCCTGCGCGCCGGCTCTGCGAGGGCATCAACACGCCCGCGAGCGACTACAACCACAGCGTCTCCCCCGACGGGAGGTGGCTCTACTTCAGCAGCACGCGCCCCTTCACGGGTGACGTGGGGGCACGTTTCGATGCGCCACGGGATGACAGCGCCGTCCAGGGCATTGGCCGCGGCACGGGGGACATGTACCGCATCCCCATGAGCGCGCTGGGGTTGTGAACCCGGCAGCGGAGCACATCCTGGCCGCCGGGTTCCGCAACCTGCGCGAAGTGCTTTGCGTGCGCCGGCGAGGAGAGGGGCGGCCTGGGGCTCACCCCTCCTTCACCCAGGCGCGGAGCTTCGGGCATGGCAGGGTCGTGGCGAGCGACTCTTCCATGCTGCGCTCATAAATCGTGATGGCGCCCGGCAGGTCGGAGCCCGCGATGTCTCCGACCGCCTTCATGGCACCGCGGATGCTCGGGTCGACGTGCGCGCCGTGCTCGGCGAGGAAGCGCTTGATGGTGGCGCGCCATTCCACGCCGGCCCGCGGCTGTTGAGTGACTTTCAGTGCGGAGAGTGACTTGCAGAGGCCGCTGTAGAAGTCGCGCAACCGGGTGGCTGCCGCCGTCCGTTCCGCCTCCGTGGTCCGGAACCGCGCCCACAGCTCTACCTGCACCCGCTCGTCAGGGTTCGCTGGGAAGCTCGGGAAGGACCAGGCTGTCAGCTTCTCCTCCGCGCAGCGGGTGTCGAGGAACATCGACCGCACGTCATGGGCTTCCGGCCCCCTGTCTTCCTCCAGAATCGTGCCGTCCGGCTTCAGGGTGAAGCGCACCCGGAGGCGGTCATCCGTGTCGGGTAACGGCTTCCAAGGCACGAACTCCAGGGCGTTGTCCTTCTTGCGCTGGATGGAGACCAGGCGCATGCAGGAGGCCAGTGTCTGACTTTGGCTGTCGAAGGCGCGCCGCACGGCATCAGGTGACAGGCCCGGCGAGGTCTCCACCCGTTCCGCCGGGGAGACCTCCGCGGCCTGGGCCGTGAGGAGTGAAGGCACGAGCGTGAAGAGCGCGGCGAGGCGGCGACAGTCAGGGACGCTGGGCATGATGGCGCGGACGATAGCAAGTCGGGGCATGGCGTGGTCCAGGATGCCGCCCCATTGCTGTGGCCGCCAGCAAGCACGCAAAACCACAGGAGTCCATCACGAGCACGCGGCCGGGTGTCACCGCCGATGATGGGCGCGGCTCGAGGCGCCTTCCTGTGATGAATCAATGAATGCCCGGTGTTCACTTGGAGTGTGATATGACTCCGGGTCTCAAGCACCCCATTTGAATTAAAGGCCGTTCTTCTTGAGTGTTTTCAGGATGCATGGTGTGTCGAGTGTTTGTTGTTGTTCTGGTTTCGGGCGCGCTCGAGCCATTATTCATTCACGGAGAGGAACATGACTTCATCCCTGACATTTCGCCACGACCTGCTCATCGGTCTTGCGTGCGCCGCGCTCGTCGTCGCGTGCGCGCCTCAGGAAACCACCAGCACCGACTCGCGCGAGGACAGTGGCCTTGACCAGGCGACGCTGGCGCTGAGCAGTCCGCCCAATCTCGCGCTCGGCAAGCCCGCGTCCCAATCGAGCACGACCCACTCCGCGGATGCGTCACGCGCGGTGGACGGCAACACTGAAGGGGCCTTTGACCATGCCTCGGTCACCCACACCGACAACACCTGGCAGCCGTGGTGGCAGGTGGACCTGGAGGGCGTTCACGCCATCTCCTCCGTCGTTGTCTACAACCGCACCGATTGCTGCTCAGAGCGGCTCCAGAACTTCCGGGTGCGGGTCTCCGATGATGGGCTGAACTGGCAGGACTTCCCGTTTACGGGGATTGCTCCTGCGCAGTCCGTGTTCGCCATCAACCGTACGGCGCGGTTCGTCCGCGTGCAGCTCGACGGCACCGACCCCCTGAGCCTCGCCGAGGTCCAGGTCCTTCCGGCTCATGGGAACGTCGCGCTCGGCAAGCCGGCGTCCCAATCGAGCACGACCCACTCCGCGGATGCGTCACGCGCGGTGGACGGCAACACTGAAGGGGCCTTTGACCATGCCTCGGTCACCCACACCGACAACACCTGGCAGCCGTGGTGGCAGGTGGACCTGGAGGGCGTTCACGCCATCTCCTCCGTCGTTGTCTACAACCGCACCGATTGCTGCTCAGAGCGGCTCCAGAACTTCCGGGTGCGGGTCTCCGATGACGGGCTGAACTGGCAGGACTTCTCCTTTACGGGGATTGCTCCTGCGCAGTCCATTTTCGCCATCAACCGTACGGCGCGGTTCGTCCGCGTGCAGCTCGACGGCACCGACCCCTTGAGCCTCGCCGAGGTCCAGGTCTTCGGTGTGCCGCCTTCGCCCTCCGAGCTCCTCATCTCCGTCGACACGGCGGGATGCAACACCAACGTGGCTATCAACAATGCCATTGGTCAGAGCTTCCGTGTGAACGGGGCAACTGACCTTGACAAGATTGAGGTCTGGATCAAGCCGGAGCTCTACTACACGACTTCGTACGCCATGGAGGTGTACGACGGAGAGGGCACGGGCGGCGCGAAGCTCGCGACCTCTCCGACGACGGTGACGCTGGGCTCGCTGACAGCCGGGGTGCCCGCCGCCTTCCGCGGTTTCTCCTTCACCCACCAGGGCGTCACGCTGCAGCCTGACCGCGCCTATACGTTCAGGCTGGTGCGGATGTCCCAGTATTCTGGCGCCTTCTCCAAATGCGACGACGTCTATCCGGGGGGATGGCAGTACTGGCTGGGATACAGCCCGGATCGTTTCAACGACGTATCCTTCAGGTTGTACGGCTCATAGCAACAGGCGCTCGCGCACTGACTCACTCCGGGCTTTCAATGTGGCCCGGAGTGAGGGCCCATCGTGTCAGTGCGCGGGAAGACATGAACCGGGGCGGGCTCAAGAGCGCCCGGCTTCGCCGGTTCGTCGCGAAGGACTCGGGGCGGTCAGGCAGAAGCGTGAAGGCCGCAGGGCCTGTACCACCACATGCCCCGCGTGCTCCAACCGCAGGGTGTCCCCGGGCCACAGGACGTAGTCACGCGCGTCGCCCTCCCGGGTGAGCCACAGCGTACCTTCCGCGCAGGTGAGCGTCAGGGGCTCATCGCCGCGCGTGCGCACGCTCCACGGGGTGCCCTGGGCCAGCCGCATCGGGCCCGTGTTCAATGCAGGCCGCGTTCCCCACCGCAGCCGCTTCGTCACCTTCCTCATCCAGTCCCACATCACCGCGTCCTCCAGGGGCCAACATGCGCCCCCTGGCGGTTGCGGAACAGATTCAGCCAGATGAGATTGTGACCGGCACAATTTGGCCCTGACAGGCTGTGCTGGTCGTCATCGGCGGGAGCTGTATCTGGGCAACGGGCCCGTTTTCGTCTCCGATGCCGGCCGTGGTGGAAGCGGCTCACTTTGGGAGGCGCCATGGGCGCGGTGGCACACAAAGCAAAGCTCTACGAGCAGGTGGCCGAGCGGCTCGCGGATGCCATCTCCGCGGGGACCTTGCTGCCTGGAGACAGGCTGCCGTCCGTGCGGCAGCTCAGCCTGCGCGAACGGGTGAGCATCTCCACCGTCCTCCAGGCCTACCTGCACCTGGAGTCCCTGGGGCTCGTCGAGACGCGCCCCCAGTCCGGCCACTACGTGCGCCGCCGTGAGCGCCCCCGGCTGGCGGAGCCCCAGGTGTCCCGGCCCGCGTCCAGCGCCACGGCCGTCACCGTGAGCGGGCTCGTCGCGAGCGTCTATCAATCCATGGGGGACGACCGCATGGTGAAGCTGGGCGCCGCCTCGCCTTCGCCGGAGCTGCTGCCCGTCCGCAGGCTGTACCGCGAGCTGAACGCGCTCAGCCGCGAAGCGCGCGACCGGAGCATCCTGTACGACGTGCTGCCCGGGTGCCTGGAGCTGCGCCAGCAACTCGCGCGCCGCTCCCTGGACTGGGGCTGCTCGCTGTCCGCGGACGACTTCATCACCACCTTCGGCACCTCCGAAGCCATCCACCTGTGCCTGCTCGCGGTGGCGAGGCCCGGGGACACCATCGCCATCGAGTCCCCCGCGTACTACGGGACGTTGCAGGCCATCGAGGCGCTGGGCCTGCGCGCGCTGGAGATTCCCTGCTGCCCGCGCAACGGCATGCAGATGGAGGCGCTGGAGGCGGCGCTGACGCGGCGGCGCATCGCCGCGGTGCTGGTGGTGCCCAGCTTCAGCAACCCGGTGGGGAGCTGCATGCCCGACGTGCGGCGCCAGCGGCTGGTGAACCTGCTGGATGCGCATGACGTGCCGCTCATCGAGGACGACATCTACGGCGACCTGCACTTCGACGCCGAGCGCCCGCGCTCATGCAAGGCGTTCGACACGCGCGGCAACGTGCTGCTGTGCAGCTCGTTCTCGAAGACGCTCGCGCCGGGCTTCCGCGTGGGCTACGTGGCGCCGGGCCGCTTCCGGGAGCGGGTGGAGCTGCTCAAGTTCTCCACCTCCGTGACGACCGCCACGGTGCCCCAGTATGCGATTGCGCGCTTCCTTCAGAGTGGAGGCTACGACAGACACCTGCGCTCCCTGCGCCGCCGGCTCGCCGCGCAGGTGGAGCGCACGGCGGAGGCCGTGGCGGAGTCCTTCCCCGAAGGCACGCGCGTGACGCGGCCCACGGGAGGCGCGCTGCTCTGGGTGGAGCTGCCGCGGCAGGTGGACGCGCTGGTGCTGCATGCGAAGGCCCTGGAGGCAGGCATCAGCATCGCCCCGGGGCCCATCTTCTCCGCGCGGATGGAGTCGTATCGTCACTGCTTCCGGCTGAGCTGTGGCCACCCGTGGACGCCGCGCATCGAGGCGGCGCTGTCCACGCTGGGGGCGCTGGCGCGCGGCCTGGTCTAACGCGCGAACAGCAGGCCCGCGCCTTCCCGGGCCGCCCGGTCGACGGCGCGGGCGATGGCGTCAATCGCCGGGGCGGGGGCGCCTCCCCTGCCGGTCCGTGTCAGCTTCAGGCGGAGCGATGTCATGAAGCGGCCCTTGCCGGTGAGCGGCGGGTAGTCGGGGGCCTCGCCCAGGTGCTGGCGCAGGTCGTCGCGTACCTGCCGGACCTCGTTGGACGTCCAGTAGCCCATGGAGGGGAAGTTGCGCCGCAGGCCGATGCCCTCCGCCACCACGCGGTCCGGGGCCCGGCCCCAGACGAGGTGCCGCCACAGCTCAAACGTCCGCTTGGGGCAGTTCACCGCGATGACGACGTCCGAGGCGCGGACCTGCTTGTCGGTGGGCTTGAGGTCCGTCGCCAGCTCCATGCCCTCCGGGGTGCCCGTCTCCTCGCGGGTGAAGTAGTCGGACAGCTCGTCGAGCAGGTCCAGCATCGTGTCCGCGTGGCGGGTGGGGGGCTTGCGCAGGGACTCGGAGCCTTGCTGGAGCAGGTGGTCCACGAAGGCGAGGAGGGCCTTGAGCTCCTCGTCCGAATCGATGTCGGCCAGCTCCTCCGCGCTCAGGTGCTCCGTGTTCTCCCGCCAGAGCCATTCGCGGAAGGCCGCGAGCCGCGCCGGGGTCAGCAGGGGCACGAGCCCTTCGGGAGGCGTCAGATAGATGAAGACAGGGGCGCTCATGGCCTCTGTCTACTCCGGACTTGGACGCCTGGGGATGGCCGAGGCGCTTCCGGGACGGTGGGCGGCCGGTGGCGGCACGGCTCACACGCGGATGGGAGGCTCGATGAGCACGGGCGCGGTGGCCTTCGGGTCATCCGGGTCGAACGCGGGCGCGTAAGGCCCCGCGTGGGTCTCCTTCCACTTGCGGGGCACGCGCTCAAGGCCCACGGGGAAGACAGTGAGGCGCCCGTCTTCACCGATGCGCAGGCGCAGGAAGTTCTTCCAGTCCGGGAGCGCGAGCGAAATGAAGGCCTCGTTGGAGTGCGCGCCGAAGCGGTTCACGCTCAGCCACAGGTACAGGCCCATGACGAAGGGCCCCACCAGGAAGCCGCCCAGGAAGGTGAAGCCCGAGGACAGCAGGAACTTGCCCGCCAGGTGCCACCAGCCCGCCTCGCAGTGGATGCCGTCCGCGGAGATTTCTGGGCACACGCCCAGGCAGCTCACGGTGAAATAGGTGGCGCCCCAGGCCACGAAGAAGGCCGCGGCGATGTGCCCGAGCCCATGGAGCGTACCCGCCAGCGTGCGCCACTTGCCGAAGGCCGAGTCCGCCAGCCCGATGAGCCCGGCGATGGTGCCCATGCCCAGCACCAGCGTCCACGGCCGGGCCACCATGCTGTTGGCCACCGCCAGGATGACATCCGAGAGCTGGGACATTCCGAAGGAGCCCACCTCCGCGTAGGCCGCCAGCGCCAGCAGCAGGTACAGCGCGCCCGTCAACAACCCGAACAGCGGGCTGTGACGGATGAGGAGCAGGTTCTGCCGAGCCAGCTTCCGGGACGTCCATTCGTCCGGGAAGCTCTTCTGCAGCGTGTAGCCGTCCCGCAGGACGTGGGCGGAGGGCGCGTGCGTGGGATGGAGGAACGCGCCGCCACCGCCCGCGGTGATTTTCTGCCGCCCGCCAGCGTCCTCGTGCCGCCGGTAGTGGTGCAAATCGCCCGCGAGGAAGACGTTGATGCGCCGGCCGAACACCTTCTCCTGGAGGTACTCCAGGTTGTTCTCCAGGTAGCTGCCCTTGCGCCGCTCGGTGGCGGCCAGAATCCAGGCGGGCTCCGCGTTGCAGAGGATGATGCGGTCGTCGGGGCCCATGTGGCTGGCCACTTCGCGGAAGTACTCCACCTGCGGCACGTCGATGTCGCTGTTGAGCTGTACGTCCGTGCCGATGAGCCACCACCGCTGGGGCAGCTTCAGCGCGAAGTAGCTGCGGCTCTGCCGCGTGCGCCGGCCGGCAATCCACCGGCTCGCGCAGAACAGCCGCAGGAAGGCGCCGAGCCCGTCGTACCAGTCATGGTTGCCCGGAATCACGAACAGGTCCGGGCTGGGCGCATGCGAGCGCCGCATGGCCGCCTCATAGGGCTGCACCAGCCGCTCGTCGTACACCTCGCGGCTGGCGCCGGGGTACACGCCGTCACCGCCGAAGACGAGCAGCCGTCCTCGCTGCGTGGCGTGGGGCTCCGCGGAGGGCTGGCCCTGCACGGGCAGCGTCAGCTCTGGCAGCGCCAGCAGCCGCGCCACCGCGTAGGTGGAGTTCCAGCCGTCGCCGGTGTCCGACACGTAATCCAGCCAGAAGCCGCCCTCCGGCATCGGCTCCTGCGAGTAGTCGAAGTAGGGCACTTGCGGCCGCACCACCGCTTCGATGAGCCGGTGGTCCGCGCGCGCGCCGAAGACGGCCGCCACCACCGCGTCCAGGCCCGTGCGCAAGAGCTGCGCGGGGTGAAGCCAGCGCACCATGTCCGCGCGCTTCCGGCGTTGCGCCGCCAGGCTCCGGTCCGACGCCGGCAGGCCCTCGCGGGGGGACAAGGCGTAGGGGCGCAAATCCTCGGCGGGCAGGTCCGCGCGTGGCGGCTCCAGCGGCTCCACTGGCTCACGTTCAGCGGCCATGAGCGGGCTGCTCCAGGAAGGGGCCGGTAAGGACGGTGAAGCCGAGCCCGGGGGCCGCGGGCGAGGACGTGTGCAGTCGTGAACGCATGGCTGTCCTGGATTACCACGGCCGTGGCCCTCGCCTGGAGGCCAGGCGGGCGCGGTTCGCGGTTCCCTGGGGCCGCCGGGTGGGGCACCCTGGGGACATGCCGGACTCGCCGCTCAAGGATTTCCCGGTGGTTGTCTCCTTCCCCCTCCACTGGGGGGAGATGGACGCCTTCGGCCACGCCAACAACACGCGCACGTTCACCTGGTTCGAGACCGCCCGCATCCACTACTTCGCGCGCATCGGCCTGACGGGCCCGTCAGGCGCCGGGGACGCGCGGACGAACCGCGACGGCGTGGGGCCCATCCTGAAGGCCACCAACGCGGAGTACCTGCGTCCCGTCCTCTTCCCCACGCGCCTGGTGGCCGGCTGCCGCGCCACCCGCATCGGCACGTCCTCCCTCACCCTGGAGCACGCGGTGGCCGGAGAGGACGACGGCGTCATCTACACCCGGGGCAGCTGCGTCATCGTCACCCTGCGCTACGCCACGCACGAGAAGGTCCCCGTGCCGCCGGAGCTCCGCGCGGCCATCGAGGCGCTCGAGGGGCGCTCCTTCAGCTCGTGAGTGAGCGGCGGTCTCCGAGCGGCGCGCCGTCCATGAGCGACCTGGCGCTGGGGTTCTACGAGGGCATGGCGGAGGAGTATCACCTGCTCTTCGCCAACTGGCCGCAGACGGTGGAGCGGCAGGGCGCCATGCTGGACGCGCTGCTGCGCCGCTGCGAGGCGCCGCCGCCCCGGCGCGTGCTGGACTGCGCGTGTGGCATCGGCACCCAGGCGCTGGGGCTGGCGGGCCGTGGCTACACCGTCCACGCCACCGACTTGAGCCCCGCCGCCGTGGCGCGCGCCGAGCGCGAGGCGCGCGCGCTGAACGTACACCTCACCACGGGCGTGGCGGACCTGCGCACGCTGGACGCGCAGGTGGAGGGCACCTTCCCGGTGGTGCTGGCGCTGGACAACGCGGTGACCCACCTGCTGACGGACGAGGACCTGGACGCGGCGGCGCGCGCCATGGCGTCGAAGCTGGCGCCCGGCGGGCTGGTGGTGCTGAGCGTGCGCGACGCCGACGCGCTGGCGCAGAGCCAGCCCCGCTTCACCTCGGAGCGGCTCCTGGAGGCGCCCGAGGGCCGTCGCATCCTCTTCCAAATCTGGGACTGGGCCGCGGACGGGCGGACGTACACGGTGCGCCAGTTCATCCTCCGCCCCGAGGGCAAGGGCTGGCACACCACCGAGCACACCGGCGTGTACCGCGCACTCCAGCGCGTGGATTTGGAGCGGGCGCTCACGCGCGCGGGGCTGATGGACACGCGCTGGCACACGCCGGAGGAGACGGGCTTCCATCAGCCCATCCTCACGGCGCGGCGGGCCTGAGCTTTCGCGGGGAGGCACGCCTCGCCGCGTGAGGCTCAGGCGCCGCCGCGCTTCGCGTCCGCGGGGGCGTTCGGGTGGCGGGTGAGCAGCAGGCGCAGGGGGGGCTGACGCCGCACCGCCTCTTGCTTCAGCAGGTGCGCGATGAGGGCCGGCGGGGCCGCGCTCCAGCGGGCGATGTTCTGGATGAGCATGGGCGAGCGGTAGGTGCGGCCGCACAGCAGTGACGCCGTCTTCCCATCCACCGGCAGGCCGATGAGCGCCGCCAGCGCGCGGCCCTCCGTGTTGAGGATGAGCTCCACCTTCTCCTCCGCGGGGCCGCTGGCGAAGCGCTGGCGGAGCACCTCGCGCGCCGCGCGCCGCGTGGACTCTGGCACGTCGCGGTCATTGCCTACCTTGTGCAGCTCCATGAGCCGGCGCGCGCTCCATAGCCGCCGGAAGAGGCTTGCGGGGAGCTGCGGGTTGCGCACGAGCCAGCGCCGCACCCCCGTGTCCGCCGCGAAGGCCGCCCGGGCGCACAGCGCCTCCAGGCCGACGGGGTTGCGGTGGTAGCGCGCGACGAGTCGCGCATGGGGCAGGCCCGTGCGCGCGTTCTCCAGCACGGCCTTGATGACGGCGGGCACCGGGTCGAAGCACAGCGCGGAGAGGACGGGGTCCTCCGCCGCGTGGGCGTGGGCGATGCGCTGGTCCTCTGGAAGCGGGTGCAGCCGGAGCTCGAAGAGCTGGCGGTAGTTGCCCAGGGCGACCTCTGGCTCGTCCTCGGCGTCAGTCGCCGCGGCGGGGGCGGGCGCGGCGTCCAGCGGCGTCAGGTCGAGCACCGGGAGGTCCGCTTCGGGCGCGGCGTCCAGCGGCGTCAGGTCGAGCACCGGGAGGTCCGCTTCGGGCTCGATGGCCGCGGGGGGCGCCCGCCGCTGGACGCCGCGCCCGAAGCGGACCTCCCGGT